>CAINBI010000150.1 GCA_903846555.1 uncultured Pseudomonadota bacterium | reverse complement strand
AGAAACGATAGGCAATGCGAACGAAGAAGTGATAAGAAAGTATGTTCAAAATCAGCTTGCAGAAATGAGCAAAGGTGAGAAAAGTAGCCAACAGTTGGGTTTGTTCTAAAACTCGGTCGCTTGCGGCCGAGTAGTTTATAACCTGAGCGCTTTGCAATACAAGGAGACCTTTGCACGAGCTAATTTTAACCCTAAAACCCATCAACATTGTCATTCCCGCGTAGGCGGGAATCCAGTTAAGTTGTTGATTCGCCTAGATTCCCGCCTACGCGGGAATGACGATAATTGGCGATTTTAGATTAAAGCTGACCTCGATTTTAACTGCGACTGCTTTCGAAGTTAATAGAACACATCCCAAAATTTCCACCAGACGCGTTCATCAGCTGGCGCACCTTTGCCTAGCACTGGGCTATTAGGGTAATTAGTTTGTAAAATGCGTAAGGTATCTGCTTTTAAATCATCCAAGCTCATCAAGTCGTAGGCGCTGACCAAAATCACCAGCGCTTCTTCAATGCTTGGTGATTGCGGGTAATATTCCAGCACATATTTAGCACGGTTAATTGCCGCAACGTAAGCTTGGCGCTTCATATAATAGCGGGCAACATGCAACTCGTACTCAGATAAGCTGTTAGATAAGTACACCATGCGTTGCGCGGCATCTTTTGCGTAGCGACTATTAGGATAACGCGTCAGCAGCTCTTTAAACGACACGAAGGAATCGCGTAATGAGCGTGGGTCGCGGTCACTAATTTGTTGTTTGGTGAGTTTTTCTATGACGCCACGTTCATTAAAAACCGCCAAGCCTTTTAAGTAATACGCGTAATCAACATTGGCATGATTGGGATGTAATTTAATAAAACGATCTGCGGCTGCAACGCATAAAACAGGGTCTTGTTTTTTGTATTGCGCATAGGCGGTTTCAAGCTGAGCTTGCGCGGCGTAGCGGCCGTTTGGATAGCGAGATTCTAATTTACCAAAGTAGCCAATGGCTTTGTCGTATTCTTTGTCACGCATTTTTGTGGCGCCTTCTTCATAAATGCGCTCTGCGGTCCAGCCTTTGGTATCATCAAGCTCGGTTGGGGTACCAAAAATTGCACACGCATTGAGTAACAAGGCAAACATTAAAATTAAGATATACTTCATGCCGAAACCACCTTTAAGAATTATTGATAATTATAACCGATGATAGACGCTACTCCACAATCTCTTAGTAATACCCTTACACTCATTATTCCACACGATTTAGGTGGGTTGCGCCTAGATGTTGCATTGCAAAAAATGCTGCCAGACCACTCGCGCTCACGCCTGCAAGCCTGGATTAAATCTGGCTTAGTCACGATAGATGCCAATCCCAGCACTTCTAAAACCAAGGTATGGGGAGGCGAGCAAGTGCTTGTGCAAGTGCAAGCCAAACCTGAAACCCAGGCCTATATCCCTGAAGATATTCCGCTAGATATTGTGTATGAAGATGAACATATTTTAGTCGTCAACAAACCAGCCGGCATGGTGGTTCACCCTGCGGCAGGTAACTGGAGCGGTACTTTATTAAATGCTTTGTTATTTCATGAGCCAAAATTACACGATGTGCCGCGAGCGGGTATCGTACATAGGTTAGATAAAGATACCAGCGGCTTGTTAGTGGTTGCAAAAACATTGGCGGCACAAACAAATTTGGTGCGTCAATTACAGGCCCGTACCGTAAAACGCGAGTATCGCGCCATTATTTGGGGCCAAATTTGGCGTAATGGCATTATAGATCAGCCGATAGGCCGTGACCCGCGCTCGCGTACCAAGATGGCAATTAGCCGTAGTGGTAAATCGGCGGTAACGCGCTACGAGGTATTAGAGCGTTTTTCAGTGCAAACTTACATGCGTTGCAATTTAGAAACTGGCCGTACCCATCAAATTCGCGTGCATATGCAGCATCTAAAAGCCCCTATCGTGGGCGATCTGGTGTATGGTTTCCGTGGCATTGTGCCTATTCGCGCTATGACGCAAACACTGCGCGATGCAGTTGGCCAGTTTGGCCGACAAGCCTTGCATGCCATTAAACTAGGTTTACTACACCCAGATACTGACGAGTTTATGGAATGGCAAATTGAGTTGGCAGACGACATGAAAGTCCTGCTAGAAGCGATGCGTTATGAAGATCCTCACACCGAGGAAGATGACTTTGAATTGAGCTTTGGTGGATTGCAAACTGAGCCATATCTTGCCGATGAAGATGATGAGGATGACGAAGAGGATGGTGACTTCGATGATTTAGAAGATGGCGATATTGATCAGGATGACGATCTAGACGCTGAAGATTTGGAGCCTGAAGATAAAGCCTAACCACCATGAGTCAACTCCAGCTTATTCATCCTAATTGGCCTGCCCCAGCCAAGGTTAAAGCCTTGCAAACCACTCGGCTTGGTGGCGTTAGCCAAACGCCTTACGTCAGCTTAAACCTCGGTGCGCATGTTGGCGACGATGCGCTGGCGGTGAGAGATAATCGCCAGCTACTAAGGACTTATCTACCAAGTGAGCCCGTTTGGCTAAATCAGGTGCACGGAATTGAAGTGATAGACGCGGCAAAAAACACTGGCCTGCAAAATGCCGATGCCTCGTTTACCACGCAAGCCAATGTAGTCTGTGTAACTATGACCGCAGATTGCCTGCCCGTATTGCTGTGTGACCGCGCAGGCACAGTTGTTTCAGCGGTACATGCTGGTTGGCGCGGCCTGTGTGACGGTGTAATAGAAGCCGCTATTCGTAAAATGGCTGTCCCTCCTGATGATATTTTAGCCTGGCTAGGTCCAGCTATCGGACCAAATGCTTTCGAGGTGGGAGATGATGTCCGCCAACAATTTATAGCGCAAAACCCGCAGGCAGAGCAAGCGTTTAAGCCACACCCAAAACAGTCGCCGAATGATAAGTGGCTATGCGACATGTATTTAATCGCCAAGCAACGCTTAGTTAAATTAGGCATCACTCAGATTTATGGTGGCGACATTAACGAAGATTATTGCACCTATACTGATGATATGCGTTTTTTCTCTTTTCGACGTGATAACGTGACTGGGCGCATGGCTAGTATGATCTGGCTTATAGATTGATTTAAACTACTCGGCCGCAAGCGACCGAGTTTAGAACAAACCCAACTGTTGGCTACTTTTTTCACCCTCGCTCATTTCCGCAAGCTGGTTTGGAACTTATTCTCTTATCACCTCTTCGTTGGCGTTGCCTATCGTTTTCACAAAGTAGCTTTGTGTCCATAATTTTCCTCCCCAGAAATATTTGCGCTTGATCTCAGGGTGTATTCAGAAAAACTCTCTGGCTGAGAGGCTCCTTATCTTTTGCATCATGTCAGAGGGTGAGTCTTTTAGCTCCGCCCTGACGATTATGTGGATGTGATCCACTGGAATCTCTAACGCTACAATCTCGATGTCTTAGTCATCGCCAATCTTTTGTATGATGCTCTTGAGTGTTCCTCTGTAAGACTCAGTAAGGACTTTACGGCGATATTTAAGGATGCAGACAAAGTGGTACATGATCCTGAATATAGGGTGCGTATTTCTCCGTATGTCCATAAATCGGATAGCTCACAATGGCAAACCCAGCCATTGTACGCTATCCAACTCGGGGGCTTGCCCCTGAGATTTTTGCTCTGCGGTTAAAGTGTTTACTGTAAAACAGAGGTGTAAAAACATAGTTTTTCTCAACTTTAGATTTGCATAGCAGCAATTACTATAAATGTTATATAGAAATATTTTTAAGAGTAGCGAGAATCCAATGAATTATATTTCATCGTTACGTATGTGGAATTGTTAGGTATGTGGCATTTATTGAGTCAGATTAAGGTCGAAAGGCATTTTTTTTAATACAACGCAGAAATGTGGTCTATTTTTTGAACATGCTTTAGTTAGGTAAAGAGACGTTTAATTTAAGATGAATGTAAAACTATAAATAATGAAAAAGTTAATTAATTTAAAATTAAACGGTAGCGTTATATTGACTTTTGGGTTGTGTGCATTAACAGCTTACGGTGCTGATGTCACAGGTGAGCTCAACGTCAGTCCAAGCACCACACTTTCAGCTGCAGCAAACGCAGCACTGTCTGCGGTAAATGCGGCAAATTCAGCCGCCGCTGCGGCTACTGCTGCTGCCGCCGCAGCCGCCGCAGCCGTTAATGCGATGAATGCGATTCTTCCGCCTTCTCAACGAGTCGGTCCATCCGTTAATATTACCCCATATGTGGCTATTGTTCCGCCTGGTGCTAAGGTGCCTGCTGCCTTAAAATTACAAGACTCAATGACTGACACTGCTATAAGTGAATCTTCAGATCCTCTAAATACGCGACTACCGCTCGGGGATATTGTTCAAGTGAACGTAGATGATCATCAAGAAGATTCACTAGCTGGACGATTTACAGTGCCTAGCGAACATAGCTTAGTGGCTCTAGTCGGCACATTTGAAATACAAGTAGCCACAGATGCTCGTGGAGAGTATGCGGCAGGAGTGGCTGCAATTCTGACAGAAGGGGCTGAGCCAGTCGCGTCAATTAGCGGTATAGATTTATCGCAAGCAGTTAAAGCTTCAATGGGATTTAGTCGTGACGTTCTAATAGCTTCCGCACGTACTGATCAAGCTAAAGCGCAAACTGGTCAGGCAAGAGCATTTTTATTGCCATCTTTACTGTTAAATGCAAAGTATGGAAATGAAGTATCTTCACCAGGCGCACTCATTGATACCAAGACAGGAAAGGTCGTAAGTACCAGTACTCATCATCGATCAGACACCTCGATCACACTCAGGCAGCCCTTGCTGGACGTTGCCAGTTTATATGATTGGAAACGTCGTGAAGTGATAGAAAAATCACGAGAAGAAAGTGTGCGTGCTAGCCAAGGTGATGCTTATCTAGCTACAGTGAATGCTTATCTGTCACTTGTTTCTAGCCGAGTGCAGGCAAATATGGCCTTGGATTACGAGGCTCAGATGCAGAAGTTATTTCAATATGTAGATAAGCGCGCCCGTGCTGGCGCAGCGAGTAACTCAGATAAAGAGCGAGTACGTGCGCGGAGCTTGAATGCAAAATCTTCACGGATTGAGCAGGAGGCAACGCAAGCGGCTGCTGGAGTTGAGTTTGTTCGCTTAGTTAATCTTGCTCCAGCTTCGCTCAGACTGCCTGATATGGAAGATGTCGGCATCTCAATTCTGCCCGCAGCATTACAGCAGGCAATGCCGTTGGCAATTGAGTCTAACCCTGAAATTGCTATGTTAAGAGAAGAGTTGAGAGCCGCAGCCATTGATCAAACCTCAGCAAAAGGTAGATATTTTCCACGCCTTGATCTTGAAATCTCTGATAACGTGAGTACAAATGCTGGTGGAGCCATTGGGGATCAGCATGATCAGCGCATGATGGTAGTGATGAACTGGTCCATATTCAATGGCGGCAGCGATATCAAATTTAATAATGAAAAGGCTGCGCGCTACGCTGAGATTTCATACAAGTTGGATGACCAGAGCAGGCGGGTTGTGCAATCGCTAACAGCGCAATACGCCACACTTGAAGCCACGCGAGAAAGAATTACTTCAGGCTACCGCGAACTTGAATCAATTTCTACTGCAGCCAAAGCCATGTCTAGTCGGATGCTTTCTGGCAATCAATCGTTATTGGACATGTTAGATGTATACGATCGCTTTTATCAAGCACGCACACGCCTCGTAACCTTGCATATTCAAGAAATGGGTGCTGTCGCTGAAATTGCACGTTTAGTGCAAGGCACTCCGCGTACAAATGTTGCTGCAAATGAGCTGAAAATGCCACTGAATGATGGGGCTATCGCCAAGTAGCGATTAGGGGGAGGAACTTATGGAATCTGAAGGAAATGTTGATGGTTCAGATATATTCTGGCCTGGTTATGTAGATGCTGTTACCAATTTGGTGCTTAACTTATTGTTCATGTTAACCATTATGATCGTGGCAGTATTCATGTTTGCGCTTGAGTTGAGTCGGCATAAAGATGAGGCGCAAGTTGAAACGGTTGTGACACCTGCGGCAGAAAAACAGCAAGCAATGGCGCCTAAAGACATTACAACGGATGTTGTTAAAGCGAAAGATACGGAGATACTGACGCTGCAAAAAGAATTAGCAAGCTTAAAAAAACAGGTGGAATTGCAAAATGATGTGCGAGGTTCGCAGAAAGTAGTCATTGCTAAAACGCCAATGCAAAAAACTGAGAAAGATTTAGATAAATCATCATCAGCTGGCGGTGGTGTGGTTGTGAAATTTATTCTTGATGCGGTGACTTTAAGTCCATCTGAGGCCGAAACCTTAAGGAGTACGCTTGCATCTATTGCAACTGGCGGATCTGCGCGAATTGAAGTGGTAGTGCCTG
This sequence comes from uncultured Pseudomonadota bacterium, assembly GCA_903846555.1. Lineage (GTDB taxonomy): Bacteria > Pseudomonadota > Gammaproteobacteria > Burkholderiales > Methylophilaceae > Methylotenera. Next base: position 1,204 of record CAINBI010000150.1, on the reverse strand, counting down.
CTGGTTTTTCTGAAGCAAAACGTTTGGGTTTTTACCGTGCGATGGCTGTTCGTAACCAATTGATCGAGATGAATGTACCGGCAAACAAGATTGAAGTTTCTGTTCGCGAAGGCAAGAGTGGCGCAGATAACTCTAAAGTTTTGGTGTCCCCACACTAATCAACATGTTGCAAATTAGACGCTTATTTTCTGAGGTGCATCCGCGAACAATATTCGTTTTGTTGGCGATGGGTGCAACGATTTGTTTTATTGTTTGGGCGAGTATTGCCAAAGTTGACATTATCGTTCGCACAGAAGGCCGGATTGTACCTGCTGGAAAATCTCAAATAGTACAGCATCTTGAGGGGGGTATTGTGCGTAGCATTCTTGTGCAAGAAGGCCAAATCGTACATGCCGGACAGCCATTGATGGAGCTTTCAGATATTGAGGCACGTTCTAATCTTGATCAAGAACTCTCAAAATCAGCGGCGTTTCGTGGTAGAGAAGCGCGTTTATTAGCGGAGTCTAGCGGCGCTGGCGGTATTTCTTACTCAAAAGGCAGTGAGGATAAAGATGTTAAGCATGCTGAAGATGCTGCCTTTTTGGCACGTCGTGCAAGAGTGGCAGAAGAAGTGCGTGTACTACGCGATCAAGGTGCCCAAAAGCGCGGTGAGATTGCAGAAGCAGAAAGCAGACGTAAAAACTTATCAGCAGAACTTGAGGTTGCCAAGCAGCAGTATCGTGTAATTGAAGGTTTAAGCAAAGAAAATGCAGCTTCGCATTTAGAGTTGCTTGATAGTCAGTCGCGCGTTCAGCGGTTGGCTTCACAGATTGCAGAGTCAGAAGCAACGATTCCTCGATTACGTTCTGCCATAGCAGAAACTGAGTCACGGGCAGGTGAAGTGTGGGCACGCTATAGAGCGGAGGCATCTTCTGAGCTAACTCAAGTGCGCGCTGACTTGCAAAAGTCAGGCTTAGAAATTGATACTAATACCGATAAGTTAAACCGCAATCAAGTGCGCGCACCGGTTTCAGGCATTATCAATCGCTTGGCGGTAGCTACTGTTGGTGGCGTGGTGCGACCTGGCGAAGTGTTAATGGAAATTACACCAGATTATAAAGGTGTACTTGTTGAAGCGCGCGCCAAACCCAATGACAGAGCAAATCTGCGAAGCGGGTTAACGGCTCGAGTACGCATAGGCGCTTATGATTACGCTACTTTTGGT
>CAINBI010000149.1 GCA_903846555.1 uncultured Pseudomonadota bacterium | reverse complement strand
AGGTCTGCAACTTCGCTTCTTCCATATTGATCACCATGCCTCGCATCATGACCGATTTAGAACTTATCTATTCAATTCAGACGCATTTCTTGGTGGAAATACATAACACTTTCAGACTCATTTCATATTGGAAGAGGCTCTGGCTGTTAGTGGGGTGTTTGCGACTGTTAAAATAGACGGATTTACCTAGCGAAATTTTCTGATAGAGATTTTCAATTTTAGCTGATCTAATCGCTGAATTTTAGCATCGATGCTCATTAAAGTTTGTGAGTAATGAAATGCAATTAATCGCAATACTTTTCAACATCTTTTTGCGAGTCGGCTTTAGCTTTGCCAATATCATTGTCGCTCATGAACTCGCGCTCGCCTTTTTCATTGGTTCTTGAAATTCTGCCACCAGTGGTATAGGTCGCAAGGTTGGATTTGGCCGACTTACAGTTCGCTTGTTTAACTTTTAATTCAGCCAGCTTGGCCTCATCCGCTTTTTTTTGCTGTTCAGCATCTTTAGCTCGCTTGGAGGCTGCCTCTTCTTTGCTTAAGCCAGGGGGGGTTAAGGGTGATTTTTCTGCTATCGCTTTGGCTATAGGCGAATTTTTTTTATCCAAGGGCGCTTTGTCTTTTACAGAGCCTAACTTATCTTTATTGGCTGTGGTCGCGAGGTCATCTGCCACCTCAGTCATGGGTGCTGTCCCAGTTGGTTTGGGTGATTTTTTACCAGAGATAGCCTCTTGTTTTATGTTGGAGGGCGGCGGCACGTCACTATATCGTATAACACCATCACTTTCTTTCCACTTGTAAATTTCCGCGCTCGCCAACGTGGGGAGTAAGAGTAAGCTCAGTAGTAAAGTAAGTGATTTCATTCGAGACCTTATAAATTGTATGTAGCTAGATGAGAATTCTAATTTAATATCAAGATCACAAATAATATGGCTAGTTAAATGTACAAGCAAGTGTTTTATAACAGCATACCTGCAAGATATCATCGCTAATTAGCCTGTACTTTAACTAAGGGCATTGTTATTTCTTGACTTATCAGCATTTTCATATGAATCGTACTCGCGCGTTTTGCCTTAAATCTGTATAATTTCGTTTTGGGTACAAGGATTTACGCATGCGTTTATTGCAACAAGCTCTCACATTTGACGATGTTTTATTAGTGCCGGCCTATTCTAATGTGCTGCCACGCGAGGTTTCTCTCGCCACTCAACTCACTCGCAATATTCAATTAAACATTCCGCTATTATCAGCGGCAATGGATACCGTGACTGAAGCACCGTTAGCAATTGCGCTTGCGCAAGAAGGCGGTTTGGGTTTCATTCATAAAAACATGACGGCAATGAAGCAAGCCGCGCATGTGGCTCGCGTTAAGCGTTTTGAGTCTGGCGTAGTGAACGATCCGATTACGATTGAAAGTAATATGACCGTGCGTGACGTGCTTGAACTCACAAAAACGCATAAAATCTCTGGCATTCCTGTGGTTGATAACGGAAAAATTGTCGGCATTGTCACTAACCGCGATTTACGCTTTGAAACCAATTTAGACCAGCCAATTAAAAACATCATGACGCCTAGAGATAGGCTTGTGACTGTGCGTGAAGGCGCGGCTAAAGATGATGTAATTCGCTTGCTACATCAACACCGCTTAGAGCGCGTTTTGGTAATAGATGCCTACGATACGCTCAAAGGCTTGATTACCGTTAAAGATATTCAAAAATCAACTGACCACCCATTAGCCTGTAAAGATGCACAAGGCAGATTGCGTGTTGGCGCGGCGGTTGGTGTGGGCGAAGGTACTGAAGAGCGCGTTGCTGCACTTGCCGAAGCTGGTGTGGATGTGATTGTGGTGGATACCGCGCATGGTCACTCTCAAGGCGTGCTAGATCGCGTCACTTGGGTGAAGAAAAATTACCCGCACATTGAAGTGATTGGCGGCAACATTGCGACCGCTTCTGCCGCTTTGGCCTTAGTTGATGCTGGCGCGGATGGCGTAAAAATTGGGATTGGTCCTGGCTCAATTTGTACGACGCGTATTGTAGCTGGTGTTGGCGTGCCGCAAATTAGCGCTATTTCCAATGTTGAAGAAGCGTTAAGAGGCACGGGCGTGCCATTTATTGCTGATGGCGGCATTCGTTTTTCTGGCGATATTTCTAAAGCACTTGCGGCTGGCGCTTACAGTGTTATGTTGGGCGGTATGTTCGCTGGCACTGAAGAAGCGCCAGGCGAAATTGAATTGTTCCAAGGACGTTCATACAAATCATATCGCGGCATGGGCTCTATTGGCGCGATGGAAAAAGGTTCTAGCGATCGTTATTTTCAAGATGTAAACAGCGGTGCAGATAAATTAGTCCCAGAAGGTATTGAAGGTCGCGTGCCTTATAAAGGTAGCGTATTAGCAGTGATTCATCAGTTAATGGGCGGTTTACGTGCTTCTATGGGCTATGTGGGTGCAATAGATATTACTGAACTGCGCGAAAAAGCTGAGTTTGTGCAAATTACTTCAGCTGGTATGCGTGAATCTCATGTGCATGATGTGCAAATTACTAAAGAAGCGCCTAATTATAGGATAGATGCATAAAAAAATCATGCTTAATACAGTGTTTTATTGATGCGTTAGATTAATGTATGTTTAAAAAGTGAAATGAAAAACGAGCGCGTAAATATACCGCTTGTTTTTACATTTCACTTTTTTATTTTTGATTTCTGATTTTTAAATTTTAATTCTTATAACTTTCACCTATAAATAACGCTAAAACTTATGCAAAAAATCCTCATACTAGACTTCGGCTCACAATATACACAATTGATTGCTCGCCGCGTGCGCGAAGCTAATGTGTACTGCGAACTTCATACTTGGGAAGTCACAGATGCTTTTATTCGTGAATTTAACCCAGTCGGTATCATTCTTTCTGGCGGCCCAAATTCAGTGTATGAAGATGAAACGCCACGAGTACCGCAAGCGGTTTTTGAGCTAGGTGTGCCAGTATTAGGCATTTGTTACGGTATGCAAACCATGGCTTCACAATTAGGCGGCAAAGTAGAAAGTTCAGCTAAACATGAGTTTGGTTATGCTGAAATTCGTGCGCACGGCCACTCAGTGTTATTTAACAATATTCAAGATACCGTGAATGAGCAAGGCCATGGCTTGTTAGATGTTTGGATGAGCCACGGCGATAAAGTTACAGAATTACCCGCCGGTTTTAGCGTAATCGCCAGCAATGAATCTACCCCAATTGCAGCGATGGCTGATGAAGAACGCAAACTTTACGCCGTGCAATTTCACCCAGAAGTGACGCACACCATCCAAGGTAAGGCGATTTTAAGCCGCTTTGTACACGATATTTGCAACTGTGATCGCGGCTGGAATATGCCAGATTACGTAGAAACCGCCGTGAACCACATTCGCCAACAAGTCGGCACCGACCAAGTGATTTTAGGTTTATCTGGCGGCGTAGATTCATCCGTTGCCGCTGCGTTGATTCATCGCGCCATTGGCGACCAACTTACCTGTGTATTCGTTGATAATGGCTTGCTACGTTTAAATGAAGCGGAACAAGTGATGGACACTTTCGCGAAAAACTTAGGCGTAAAAGTAATACACGTCGATGCTAGCGAGAAATTTTTAGGCGATTTAGTCGGCGTGAGTGACCCAGAAGCCAAACGTAAAATTATCGGCCGTGAATTTGTAGAAGTATTTCAGCAAGAATCCGCTAAATTGCCACAGGCAAAATGGTTAGCACAAGGTACGATTTATCCAGATGTGATTGAATCTGCTGGTGCTAAAACCAAAAATGCCCACAATATTAAAAGCCATCACAATGTAGGCGGCTTGCCAGATACGCTTAAATTAAAATTATTAGAGCCATTGCGTGAATTGTTTAAAGACGAAGTGCGCGAGCTAGGTGTTGCACTTGGCTTACCGCACGATATGGTGTATCGCCATCCGTTCCCAGGCCCAGGCTTAGGCGTGCGAATTTTAGGCGAAGTGAAAAAAGAATTTGCTGACTTGTTACGTCGCGCCGATGCAATCTTTATCGAAGAGCTTCACGCCAGTGGTTGGTATGCAAAAACTTCTCAAGCATTTACCGTATTTTTGCCAGTAAAATCAGTCGGCGTGATGGGCGATGGCCGAACTTATGACTATGTTGTAGCCTTACGTGCCGTTGTTACCAGTGATTTTATGACTGCACATTGGGCGGAATTGCCGTATAACTTACTCGGTAAAGTTTCGAACAGAATCATCAATGAAGTGCGTGGCATTAACCGTGTGGTATATGACATTTCAGGCAAGCCACCTGCAACGATAGAGTGGGAATAGCCGACGTTCCGGTTCATTTATATAGGTAAAAAATCTAAAATGAGCCGTGGTTTTGTTAAAGAAGATGATCTAGAGCACGCAGGGACAGACTTACCAGAACGCCCGATAAGCGCCTTGCCTAACTATGTCACTAACAATGGTCTTGTGCAGTTAGAGCAAAATGCTAAGGCATTGTCAGCCGAGCGCTTAATTCTTCTACCTCTAAAAGATGACCAAGCCGCCATGCAAAAGCTTGCGGTTATAGAGCGAGATTTACGTTACGTGTCGGCTAGACTAAACACAGCAATATTAAGTGCGCCGCCGTTGAATAATGAAATGGTTTTATTTGGAGCTACCGTTGCGGTTGAAGATGAAGCTGGCAAACCTCATATTTTCACAATTGTGGGTGATGATGAGGCTGATATTAAACTCAACAAAGTCAGTTGGGGTTCGCCTATTGCAAAGGCGCTGATTAAACAAAAAGTAGGTGATATTGTGGTATGGTCTCGCCCTGCTGGCAACATGACCTTAGAGATTATTAAAATTAGTTATTAGGAAATTATGCAAGTAAAAGAAGCCATTGAAACCCGTCGTTCAGTTAAAAGTTATGACCCGCACTATAAAATGCCACAGGCAGACGTCGATGCATTGATGCAACTTGCAATGCTTTCACCGACCGCGTTTAATATTCAGCATTGGCGCTTTGTGCTAGTAACAGATCCAGTATTACGCCATCAAATTCGCGCGGTAAGCTGGAATCAAGCGCAGGTAGAAGAAGCTTCTTTGCTAATTGTTTTGACGGCTGACTTAAAAGCATGGGAAAAACAGCCTGAGCGCTATTGGAAAAATGCACCACAAGCTGTATCCGATATTTTAGTACCAGCAATCGGCCATTATTATACGAATAATGAGCGGGCGCAACGCGATGAAGTCATGCGATCTTGCGGCATGGCAGCCATGAACATTATGCTTGCTGCAAAAGACATGGGCTACGATACCTGTCCGATGGATGGTTTTGATTTTGATGCCATCGCTAAACTATTGCATTTGCCAGCTGATCATACGCCAACGATGTTTGTAGTAGTTGGTAAAGCATTAAAACCGGCTACCGTAAGAAGCGGTCAATTAGCCATGAGTGAAGTCGTGATTAATAATACGTTTTAACAATACACATTAAACAATAAAAATCATTTAACAAATTTAAAGCAATAAAACTTAAGGATGTAGCCGTGTTAATTAGCAACAATATCACCGTGCAGTTTGGCGCTAAGCCATTGTTTGAAAACGTTTCAGTTAAATTTGGCGATAATAATCGTTACGGTTTGATCGGCGCCAACGGCTGTGGAAAATCAACTTATATGAAAGTGCTGGCTGGCGAATTAGTGCCTAGCGCTGGCAATATTTCTATCGATAGCCATGAGCGTATGTCTTTTCTTCACCAAGACCAGTTTGCTTACGAAGACCAACGCGTATTGGACGTAGTGATGATGGGCCATGAAGAAATGTGGAAAGCTAACGCAGAAAAAAATGCAATCTACGCCGACTTAGAAGCCACTGAAGATGACTATATGCGCGCAGCCGAGCTTGAAGGCGTGTTTGCTGAATATGACGGCTACACCGCTGAAGCTCGCGCAGGCGAATTGTTGTTAGGCGTAGGCATTCCAATTGAGCAACACACTGGCCTAATGAGCGCAGTTGCGCCAGGTTGGAAGTTGCGCGTTTTGCTAGTACAAGCGCTATTTTCTAACCCAGATATTTTATTGCTAGATGAGCCGACCAACAACTTGGACATCAACACCATTCGCTGGCTAGAAAATGTGCTGAATAATCGCGATTGTACAATGGTGATTATTTCGCATGACCGACACTTTTTAAACCAAGTGTGTACGCATACTTGCGATATGGATTACGGCAAAATTTCGATGTACCCAGGTAATTATGATGATTACATGGAAGCCAGCACCGCTGCCCGTGCCCAAGCCACCAAAGACAACGACAAAGCCAAATTGATGGTGGCTGAATTGCAAGACTTTGTGCGTCGCTTCTCGGCCAATGCGTCTAAAGCTAAACAGGCAACCAGCCGTGCTAAGAAAATCGATAAAATTAAAATTGAAGAATTTAAACCGTCTTCACGTCAATATCCATTTATTCGCTTTGACTTTGATGAGAAAGATAAATTGTATCGCAATGCGGTTGAGTTGAAAAAACTGAGCCACGGCTTTGAGCGTATCTTGTTTAATGATGTAGATATGATGTTTGAAGCAGGCGAAAAAGTCGCGATTATTGGTGAGAATGGTATCGGTAAAACCACGTTCTTACGTTGTTTAGCCCGCGATTTACAGCCTAAACACGGTGAAGTAAAGTGGGCAGAAAAAGCCAATATCGGTTACTTTGCGCAAGATCACGAATACGAATTTGAGCAAGGCGAAGAGCTGTTCGATTGGATGTCGCATTACAGGCAAGCTGGAGATGATGACCAAGTGGTGCGTAGCATGTTAGGCCGCTTATTATTTGGTGGCGATGATACTAAAAAATCAGTCAAAGTATTATCAGGTGGTGAAAAAGGTCGCATGTTGTACGGAAAAATGATGTTGGCCAGAACCAATGTCATGCTGATGGATGAACCGACCAATCACATGGACATGGAATCGATTGAAGCGTTGAATACCGCGCTAGATAAATACAAAGGTACTTTATTCTTTGTCAGCCATGACAGGGAGTTTGTAAGCTCTATCGCAACGCGTATTATTGAGATTAAGGCCGATAAAATTATTGATTTTACGGGTAATTATGAAGACTATTTGGCGAGCCAAGGGGTTGATTAACAAAATTCATAATATTTAAGCTATGAGTATGCAAAAAAGGTGTGCCAATATTATTGGCACACCTTTTTTTGCTTTTTTCTGCCGTAAAATATCTAATCCAATAGCAAATAAGTCCTTAGTAAAATACCTAGCATTTAAACGTAAAATGGACGAAGACGCAAAAAAACGCTGGCGAGTAATTTAAGCCTGATACACTAAGGCATTAGGCCTATATAATAATTGAAATACTTGATTAAGCATTAAGCTAACTACGCTTCAATGTGGAACTTAATAAGTTTATAAGCCGTCAGATTAGCATCATAAAAGTTCAATGATTTTAAAAAAAATAATGTCTAATAAAAAATCACCTAGCATCAGAAAATTAAATTATTTAGCATTGTTATCAAGCACAACTATATTATTACAGCCAAATTCTCTGCTTGCTGGCGAATCTATTTGGTATAAATCTAATGACCCATTAGACACTCAAGTGTTTATGCCTCTAGTCATTCCTGATGGTTATTTAGAGCAATCTAGTTGCGTTGTAATTAGCTACGACAATGCTCTGACCTTAGCCGATGTTGCCGAGGCTGCATTGTGTAATAATCCGCAAACACGGGAGGCTTATGCAAGTGCTAGAGTGCAGGCCGCACAGCTTGGCATAGCTAAGTCAGCTTACTTACCTTCAGTGAATGATAATGTTTCTGCCAACCTTAATGTGGCGTTTCCACAGCAATCTTCGCGTAGCAACCCATACAGTAATCTTAGTAATAATATTGTCGCCTCTTACCTGCTGTATGATTTTGGCAACCGAGATGCGAGTCTTGAAAATGCACGTCAATTACTGCAAGCCGCTAGCGCAACTCAAAGCAATGTTGTGCAAAGTGTTTTGCTTAATGCTATTCAAGCTTATTACCAAGTGCAAGCTGGCATTTCCGCACTTGACGCTTCATCACAATCGGAGCGTGCCAGCGAAGAAAGTTACAAGGCAGCACAAGCACGCTACAAAGCAGGGGTATCTACGCCCGCAGATAAGTTACAGGCACTAACGTTATTTGCACAAAATACACTGAATAGAATCACAATTGAAGGAACGTTAAAAGCGGCTTATGGCACGCTGGCTAATGTGATGGGCTTGGCCGCAAACCAAACGCTTAAGCTAGCGCCAACCCCAACCACGGCTGCCCAGCCGCCAAATAATATAGACCAAAATATAGAATTGCTCATTGAACAGGCGCATAGCCGTCGACCAGATCTGATGGCCAGCGAAGCGCAATTAAAAGCTGCCGAGGCTAGCATAGAAGTCAGCCGGTCAGCGGCCAAGCCGACGGTTTCAGTTGCTGTGTCGAATGGATTCCAAACGGGTAGTAATCTATCATCTAACGACAACTCCGCTTTGGGCGTGACAGTCTCGATTCCAATATTCAATGGCTATGCACCCACTTATAGAATCCGTGCGGCAGAAGCCAATTTTGATGTTCGCGCTGCGCAGCGTGATAAATTACGGTTGCAAATTTCTCTAGATGTTTGGAGCGCTTACCAAAGCTTGCGTACCGCCAATGAATCTATCAATGCTGCGGTGATATTAGTGAGCAGTGCCGAAGAATCGGCTCGTGTAGCAATGGGTCGCTACACAGCGGGTGTAGGCAATATTTTGGACTCTATCAATGCACAAAGCGCCTTAGCAAGCGCTCGTCAGCAAAAAATTCAAGCTACTTTAAACTGGAACATTGCACGCGCAACGCTGGCACAATCAATCGGTGGATTAGATAATGCGATGCTTCAGTCATTGCCTGCGGGAAAAAATCAGTAAACTGGCCTGTTAACGCCAATATTAGAAAGATAACCATGAGTCGCATTATAAAAAAAATTATCCTCTTTATCGTATTGCTAGGCTTAATTGGCGGCGCTTTTTATTACTATAAACAGCGCACAACATTACAACCCGAACAGCTTTACCGATTACAGGAAATTACTCAAGGTGATGTTTCACAATCAGTTTCAGCCAATGGCACGCTTAATCCTGTTACTTTGATTAGCGTAGGTGCGCAGGTGTCTGGTCGCGTCAGCAAGTTGTATGTTGACTTTAACGACCGTGTAGAAAAAGATCAAATATTATTAGAGCTAGACGATGCTTTGTTTACCTCGCAGATTGCGCAATCTGAAGGTAATGTTCGCAATGTGCAAGCCTCGGTAGAATTGGCACAGGCTAACGAAGTGCGTATACGCTCATTATTTTCTCAAGAATATGTATCAAAACAAGAGTTGGATCAATCAGTGCAAGCCTTAAAGTCTGCCCGCGCTCAACTTGATACTGCGCGAGGACAATTGCTGCGTGACAAAACTAACCAAAGTTATTCCGTGATACGTTCGCCAGTTTCTGGTGTTGTAGTAGATCGTGTAGTAGATGTTGGACAAACCGTGGCTGCTAGTTTTCAAACACCAACTTTAATTAAAATTGCACAAGATTTATCTAAAATGCAAATAGACTCAAGCTTCGCCGAAGCCGATATTGGCAAAATTAAAGTTGGCCAAAAGGCTAAATTTAGCGTGGATGCATTTACCAGTCGTAGTTTTGAAGGTGCCGTTAAACAACTAAGGCTTAACCCAACCGTCACATCCAACGTGGTGACTTACGATGTGGTCATATCCGTTGATAATCCTGAGCAGATATTACTGCCTGGCATGACCGCTTATGTGAATATCATGGTTGCCAAGCATGATAATGTATTGTTGGTACCCAATGCTGCCTTGCGTTTTAAACCAAAAGAAGACGAAACACAAGCTGGAAAAGTAACGCGTGGTGATGGGCAAGGCCAACGTAATGGCAAGAAGAAATCTGGACTAGACAACAGTGCTATAGGTAAGGTTTACCTGATAAAAGAGGGTAAACCGACGCCAATTAAAGTTAACGTTGGAATTTCTGATGGTCGCGTCACCGAAATTTCCAGTGCCGATATTAAAGTAAGCGACAAAGTCATTATTGGTGAAAACCAAAGCGATAGTGTTGCGACCCCATCGTCATCAAGTACGATGCGCTTTAGGATGTTCTAATGGCAAAAAGTGTTGTTCTAGTCAGTAATCTTTACAAAGATTATCAAACTGCGGCAGGTGCCATAACGGTACTCAAGCAAGTTGATTTTAGTATGGAAGCAGGAGATTTTGTTGCGATTATGGGACCTTCAGGTTCTGGGAAATCTACTTTTATGAATATACTCGGCTGCTTAGATAAGCCTACCAGTGGTCGATATACGCTCGATGGACATGAGGTAGCCACACTTGATAGTAATACACTTGCTAAAATTCGCAATCAAACTATAGGTTTTGTATTCCAAGGATTCAACTTATTGTCACGCGTCAATTTGCTGGATAACGTTGCATTGCCTTTGGTTTATTCAGGGGCGAATAAAGCCGAGCGCCAGATGCGCGCAAAAGTTTTGCTCGATAAAGTCGGCCTAGAACAGCATGTTAACGCTCTACCTAATCAAATCTCTGGCGGTCAGCAACAGCGCGTAGCGATTGCCCGTGCCTTAGTCAATCATCCTAGGTTAATACTTGCTGATGAGCCAACAGGTAATCTGGATAGTAAAACCAGTGAAGATATTATGGCGTTATTTTCGGAGCTAAATGCAGATGGTATTAGCATTGTTTTGGTGACGCATGAATCTGATATTGCGGCACATGCCAGCCGCCAAGTACGTTTTTTAGATGGCCGTATTGTGCAAGATGAGCGCAGCAGAGCTATCGTACTTGCCACAGAATCAAAAGAAAAAATAGAAGAAAAGGAACCTAACTAATGTTTTTAGCCATGTTGGGTGAAGCTTGGCGGGCGATGGGCGCTAATCGCTTACGTACCTTTTTGACTATGCTAGGCATGGTGATAGGCGTAGGTTCTGTGGTGCTGATGATGGCGGTTGGGCAGGGTGCGCAAGAATCGGTTAAGGAATCTATCAATGCGATGGGCAGTAATCTTTTTATTGTGCTTTCAGGTTCTTCAACTGCTGGCGGTGCTAGATCTGGCAGTGGTAATTCCAGCTCATTAACCGTAAAAGATGCCAATGCAATCAGCGAATTAGATGGAGTTAGCAACATTGCGCCTATCAGTATGGGCAACGCACAAGTGGTATTTGGCGGTAATAACTGGAGTACAAGTATCATCGGCACTACGCCCACTTACTTAGATATCCGTGTTTGGGAGTTGGTAGACGGTTATGTATTTTCAGATTCTGACATACGCTCAGCCACCCGCGTTGCGCTTGTTGGCAAAACAGTGGTGGATAATATTTTTGGCGATGTGGACCCTATTGGTAAAACCATACGCATCAAACAAAATCCTTTTGTCGTACTAGGCGTGTTAAAAAGCAAAGGGCAAAGTCTAGATGGTCGTGATCAGGATGACACCATCATCATTCCACTAACCACCGCACAGCGTAAGATTCTTGGTAATCAGTTTGCTGGTAGTGTGAGGCAAATTATGGTGCAAGCCAATACGCCAGAAGCTATGCCTTTGGTAGAGCAGAATATTAACGGCTTGCTCAATCAACGCCACAATATTCGAGAGGGTGCAGACAGCGACTTTTTTGTACGTAACCTTACCGCTGTTGCTAACTCTGCGGCAGAAACAACGCGGACAATGTCTTTGTTATTGGGCGCCATTGCCTCGGTCTCTCTATTGGTTGGCGGCATAGGCATTATGAATATCATGCTGGTTTCAGTGACCGAGCGCACTAGAGAAATTGGCATACGCATGGCGATAGGCGCCAGAGAGCGTGATATTTTGTTGCAGTTTTTGCTGGAAGCTATCGTCATATCAGTCATCGGTTGTCTGATAGGTTTATTTTTAGGGATTACAGGTGCAATGCTCGTCAATCAGCTAACGCAAGCCGCAGTTGTTATTTCAGGCAACTCAGTGATGATCGCTTTTGCTGTTGCTGCCAGTGTTGGTATATTTTTCGGATTTTACCCTGCCCGCAAGGCTGCAAGACTTAATCCAATTGAAGCCTTACGTTATCAATAAATAGTGTGCTTATGCTTTTTAAGCTCAGCCACTTAAGATTCTTAGCCCTTTCAAATAAATAATTTATAGACCATTCCCAGTAAGCTACAGCTAACGATAATCGGAATAACATTCACCTTAAACTTAAAGACAGCGACAGTGGCACAGCCAATGATAATGGCTGATGGCCAATCCAGCATGGTTGAAAACCCTTTGGGCCAGAGTACGTGATAAGCAAAGAACAGAGCGAGATTCACAATTACACCGACTACTGCGGCGGTAATTGCACTGAGTGGTGCGGTAAGTTTAAGGTTGCCATGCGTTGATTCTATGAATGGCGCACCCATTAAGATGAATATAAAGCTGGGCAAAAAAGTAAAAAACGTCACGATAGCTGCTGCAACAATGGAACATACGACATTGCTATCCGAACCAAGCGCTTGAGAGCCCCAACCGCCAATAAAGCCAACAAAAGTGACGATCATAATGAGCGGGCCCGGTGTGGTTTCACCTAAAGCTAAACCATCCATCATCTGCATTGGATTAAGCCACTGGTAATGTTCAACAGCGCCTTGATAAACGTAGGGCAGCACGGCGTATGCACCACCAAAGGTGAGTAATGCGGCTTTAGTAAAGAACCAGCCCATTTGCGTGAGTGCGCCATTCCAGCCATAACGAATAAATAACAATGCGATTGCCATGAACCAGATTGCCAAGCCAATTGCCGCGACTCTAAGTAATTTTTTCCAGCTGAAATTGGCATGCTGCGGAGTAGGGCTGTCATCGTCAATAAGTGCTGGGCCGTAAGCTTTATGGTCTGCGCTATAACTACTGCCGACCTTAAAATACTGCGGAGCTAAATGACTGCCAAAATAACCAATCATTCCAGCGGATAGAACAATGATTGGAAACGGCACTTTAAAGATGAATATGGCGATAAATGCGAACGCGGCGATACACCACATGACTTGATTCTTTAACACCCTAGCGCCTATGCGGTAAGCGGCAAATAACACTATTGCCACGACAGCCGGCTTAATGCCATAAAGCACCCCTACGATTGCTGGAACGGCGCCATAAGCCATGTATATCCAAGCTAGTGCGGTGATGATAAAGAACGAGGGCAGCACAAACAGACTGCCAGCAACGATGCCACCCCAAGCACCATGCATGAGCCAGCCGATATAAGTAGCCAATTGTTGAGCTTCTGGGCCGGGTAATACCATGCAGTAGTTGAGTGCGTGCAGAAAACGCTTTTCTGAAATCCAGCGATTATTCTCCACAAGATCGTGATGCATGATAGAGATCTGACCCGCTGGGCCGCCAAAGCTGATAAAGCCAAGTTTGAGCCAGTATAAGGATGCCTGCCACAAACTCACAGGAGACGGGCAAGGCATACTGGGCGAAATTGCTGATTGTGGGGAGGGCTGATTCATTTCTCAGTATCTTATTATTGTAAAGGCAGGGAGCCTAGTATCGAAGCCGTTATCGATTTTTAATATTAACTGTTGATAATGCGCAGCGATATTCCTCAAGTTTGACTTCATAGTTTTCGGCCGCACCAAAATCTAAAAATCTTGCATAGCGAGCATGTGTCCCTAGTATTTTTCTGGCATGTTTAATTGGGCAAAAGTACTGTTCGGTTCTTGCAACGATTTCACTGATATAAGCGATCATTCCGCTACCGTAAGCGCAATAAGTACAGTGAAATTTTTCTATAAAATTGAGATAACTGAGATGTTGTCTATCGAATATGATGTAATCTGCGCGGCGTACTTTTTTAATGCCGTAAATTGGAAAGCAAGTCAGCTGGTAAAAGCTAATGAACAAGTCGGTAATCACTAATGGAATAATCATGCCGTAAATGATTGGGCCAGTAATCAGGTTTTGTGGACGGTCGGTAATTAACCAGCGAAAAAAACTTCTTTTGAGTTTGCGGTGCTTTTCTTTGATAGATTGCTCAAATTCGACGCGCTTACCTTTAATCTGAAAAAAAATACTGGAAGGTTGCTCACTAAGTGCCACACGTAAATCGTCTTCAAGAGAGTTCATTTGGTCAAGTAATTGCTGAATGCGGTCGGTCATCAAGATTCCAGTTTGGAGTATTTATAATATAAAAGCTAATGTCGCTAACCTATGCGTAAAATTGAGCACAATATCGTTTACTGTGGAACTTCAGTCATAGATTTTAAACTAAATTCAATCTTATCAGTGATGTCAAACTACAGAATTTGAAGCGTATTAAGCTCGCACAGTCCAAGCAGTAAAAATGTTGGCACGTACCTAAAGCCTATGACATAATCATGCATATGATGATTTGTGGTGGGCTTGATTTCAGCCATCATTTTTACTTGATTGATGGTTTAAATTAAGACGAAATTCTAGCCAATACCACTAAAACATATGCTCTGGGAAGTCCGTCCCTATTGCCTCGCAGGGCATCTAATTTTATGCTTTAGTGTTAATATTTTTGGTTTTTTTGGAATTTATTAATATTCTCTAATGTCAAAATGTAGTCCATAAATTTTAATATAAAATAAGTTGAGTAATCCATATTTTGAATACCTTCAGTATACATTCTGTATTAAGTAAAATAGCCTCGCTCACGAATGTGCGAGATGTTGCTGCACTAGAATATTCGCTAGCACAAGTGTTGTTTGATTTGATTGCGCCAGTCAATCTTAATGGTCAGAAGTCGGTTGTGATTTACCACGTTAAAGATATTGAAAAGCAGATTTTCACCGCGATTGATATTGGTGGAGGCTCTGACGAGTATGCCTCATCTCCAAAATTAAATCAGAAGCTTGTTGATTGTTTTAAGTCTGGCGGGGTGTGTACTTATGAGCAAGATGGCAGCCCCCTTACTGCACTTTATCCTTTAAAGAACGCAAAGGATGAAGTCATGGCGATACTTGCCGTTCAGGTCGAGATATGTTCTACGTGGTTACATGACACCATTATTATGTTGCTGCATATCTATCAAAATTTAACAGGGCTTATTCATGAGAACGAAAAAGACTCTTTAACTGGTTTGCTTAATCGTAAAACCTTCGAGAGCAAAATTAATAAAGTTTTGGCGCAGATACACCAAGAGATTAAACGCAAGGGTGATAAGCTTGGTCAGGTGTTTTTTTTAGCAATTTTCGATATCGATCATTTTAAAAAAGTGAATGATAAATTCGGTCACCTTATTGGAGATGAGGTGTTACTGCTGTTCTCACAAATAATGACACAGTCTTTTCGAGGCTCAGACTTGCTATTCCGCTTCGGCGGCGAAGAATTTGTCTGTGTTTTTGAGTGCGCTAATGCTAGAGATATTGAACTCATTCTTGGACGGTTCAGGAGCGAAATCGAAAATTTCAAGTTTCCGCAGGTTGGTAAGGTGACGGTAAGTTCAGGATATACCGAAATTTTTGCTGATGCAGTTTCTAGCCAGTTAATAGATCGGGCCGATGTGGCACTTTATTACGCAAAAAATAATGGGCGCAATCGCATTTGTTGTTACGAAAAACTCATTGCAGAGGGTGCGTTGCAAGAAAGTAAAATAGAAGGTGACATCGAGCTTTTTTGAAAACCGAAAATATCCTAGTCCAAAGCCTCGCGCCTTAAAAATAGGATTAGAAACAGAGCGCTTCAATTACATAGAGTGCTAGACTCAAAAACCAATCGCTCTTATGTATTTTTCCACAGTAAATATACGCGACAATCAAACTCTAACTGATGATAGCTTGGTTCCATATATTGGCAAAGCTGGTAAAACGCTTTGTCGTGGTTACGCTCTTTTAAATGCGCTAATTCATGCACCACGATCATCCGCAAAAACTCAGCGGGTGAATCTTTAAAAAAAGAGGATATTCTGATTTCTTTTTTAGCCTTGAGTTTGCCACCTTGTACGCGAGATATAGCGGTATTCAGCCCCAACGCATGATGTTCGATACCTAGCCGATTGTCATAATTTACTTTATCCAGCAATGGGGCGTTGCGCAGAAACTCTTGTTTAATCTCGTTGCTATATTGATATAGCGCTTTATCAGTTTGTATGGGGTGCGATAGCGGATAGCGTTGTGTGATGTATTCGCCAAGTTTATCTTGCGACTGAAGCAGCCTGATTTTGTCTTGAAGCGTCACTGAGTAGTGTTGTAGATATTTTAATGGCGGTGTCATTTTGCTAATTTAGTGAATTCTAGCGTTATAGTTAAAGTCTCATTTTCAAGTATGAATCAACGTCAATTTAAATAAAAAAGGAGGCATGGCCTCCTTTTTT
Source organism: uncultured Pseudomonadota bacterium (assembly GCA_903846555.1). Taxonomy (GTDB): domain Bacteria; phylum Pseudomonadota; class Gammaproteobacteria; order Burkholderiales; family Methylophilaceae; genus Methylotenera. Next base: position 8,800 of record CAINBI010000149.1, on the reverse strand, counting down.
AATTACGACTAATGATGATATATCCTCGCAACTACTACTCTATCAGTAAATCAAGCTTTCCTAGTACGCCATTCATCGCGTCAGCATCTTCAAGCGCAGCTTTGCGTGAGGTAATTACTGGCCAAATTGTTGCTAAACGGGCATTCAGCGCAATAAATGCTTGTTGATCTGCCGGCACATCATCTTCAGCAAAAATCGCCTCAGCAGGACATTCTGCTACGCATAGTGTGCAGTCAATACACTCATCTGGATTGATTGCTAAAAAGTTAGGGCCTTCTACAAAGCAATCAACAGGGCATACATCAACGCAATCAGTAAATTTGCATTGAATACAGTTTTCGGTAACGACGTAAGTCATTTTTATTCCTTAAGATCTTAAAAATTCTAATGGGGCATTTTAATTGATTTTGCTTATATTTAATACTTGATCTTAAATGTAAGACTTTTTATACACGGCCCAAAAGTCGCACATTAGGTTAATGACACTAAATAATCATGCCTGCGCCAACGGTGTTGTTACTGCTTTCATCAATAATGATAAACGCACCTGTGGCACGGTTTGTATTGTAGCTATCCACCATTAACGGTTGCGCAAGTTTAAAAGTAATACGCGCAATGTCATTCATTTTCAAATCAATCGTCGCTTGTTCTTCCAGCGTATTCACATCTACTTTGTAATGTATCGCGCCTACTTTTGCTTTAGATTCGCGCGTAGTATGCCGAATCACATAGGTGCGTGCCGGTGACATTGGCGTTTCTGATAGCCAGCAAACAAACGCATCGATTTGCTTGACGGGTTCTTGTGCTTCACATGATTTAACAATCATGTCGCCGCGAGAAGTATCAATTTCATCTTCTAAAAGTAAAGTAATGCTTTGCTCGGTGGTGGCTGATTGTAATTGTGCCTCACCAATTTGAATAGCCTTAACTTTTGATTGGTAACCATTAGGCAATACAGTCACTGCATCACCCACGGCAATTTCGCCAGATTCAATGCGGCCCATAAAGCCACGGAAATCGTGAAGCTCTGGGTTGTCTGACGCATGCGGACGGCAAACAAATTGCACAGGAAATCTAAATGGCTCATTATGTTCCGTGTGTGCTGAAGGTGCAGCTTCCAGCATTTCAATCATGGTTTTGCCATCGTACCAAGGCATGTTGTCTAGTCTATCCACCAACATATCACCGTTTAATGCTGACATTGGAATAAAGCTAATATCGTTGCCTGCGGCTATTTGACTTTGTGCCAATCCAATTTCATTGGCAAACACTAAATAATCCGCGCAAATTTTGTCGTAAACCGCTTGGTCATAATTGACCAAATCCATCTTGTTTACGGCGACCACAATATGCGGAATACCGACTAAATGGGCAAGGTAAGAATGGCGACGGGTTTGCGTTAATACGCCTTTGCGCGCATCAATCAAAATAATCGCTAAGTTCGCGGTAGAAGCGGCTGTGACCATGTTGCGCGTATATTGCTCATGGCCAGGCGCATCGGCAATAATGTATTTACGCGTGCCTGTGCTGAAATAGCGATAAGCCACATCAATGGTAATGCCTTGCTCGCGTTCCGCTTGTAAACCATCAGTTAGCAACGATAAATCAACTGCGGTTAAGCCACGTTTTTCTGAAGTACGGGTAATTTGCGTGAGCGTATCGGCCAAAATAGTTTTGGTATCATACAGTAAGCGGCCGATCAGCGTACTTTTGCCATCATCTACGCTACCGCAGGTCATGAAGCGCAATAGGCTGTCGTTATGTTGTGAATCTATACGTTGTTTATTGGTGCTACTCATTAGAAATAACCTTCTTTCTTACGTTGTTCCATTGATGCATCTGATGTTTGGTCATCTAGACGAGTTGCACCGCGTTCAGTAATGGTTGATGTTGCCGTTTCTAGTACGATTTTAGACACATCATCTGCGTCAGAAATCACCGGTGCGGTACAGCTAATATCGCCCACAGTTCTAAATCGTATTTGCATATTGATAATTTCTTCGCCGACTTTTACTGGGTTGGCTACTTCGCCATTTACCAAGGGCACATTTACTGGCACGATAGAGCCGCCGCGCATCACAACATCACGTTGGTGGGCAAAGTAAATGCTTGGTAATTGCAGTTTCTCGCGTTCGATATATTGCCAAACGTCCATTTCTGTCCAGTTGGAAATTGGAAACGCGCGAATGTTTTCGCCTTTATGCGAACGTGCGTTATACAAACTCCATAATTCAGGGCGTTGATTTTTTGGATCCCATTGACCAAACTCATCACGGAAACTCATGATACGTTCTTTAGCACGGGCCTTTTCTTCATCCCGACGTGCGCCGCCTATGCAACAATCAAAACCAAATTCTTCAATCGCTTCTAGCAATGTCACAGATTGATGTTTGTTGCGTGATTCATCTGCTGATTTAAGCACCACGGTACCACGCTTCATGGAATCTTCAACATTACGCACAATTAAGCGCTCACCCAATTCCGCAGCGCGTTGGTCGCGGAAATCTATCACTTCTTTATAATTGTGACCAGTATCAATATGCATTAGTGGAAATGGAAAGCGGCCAGGTCTGAAAGCTTTTTCTGCTAAGCGCAAAATGCAAAGTGAATCTTTGCCGCCTGAAAATAGTAAGACTGGATTAGAACATTGCCCAGCGACTTCACGCAGAATGTAGATGGCTTCAGATTCCAGCCAGTCTAAATGCGAAAGTGGCTGACGAGGATTTTCTTGTTTAGTGGTCATAATTTTCAATTTAAAATCAATTTTTACAATATTTTCTTAGTTGCTTCTATCTTCTAAGCTAGTTTCATTTTTTAATGTGTAGCCCGCATTCTTTGTTTAATGGGTCTTCCCACCACCAACGGCCCGCACGCACATCTTCTCCCATTGCAATCGGGCGAGTACAGGGCGCACAGCCTATACTAGGGTAAAACTGATCGTGCAGTTTGTTGTATGGCACAGCGTGCATACGAATATAAGCCCAAACTTCTAACTCAGACCAATCGCTTAAAGGATTAAATTTCTCTAGTTTATTACCCTCATCAAACTGACGAAATGGTAAATCTACTCGTGTGCTAGATTGCTCAGCACGCATGCCGGTAATCCAAGCTTTTTTACCTTTAAGCGCGCGTTGTAGTGGCTCTACTTTGCGCATAAAACAGCATGATTTACGTAGCGCTAGACTTTCATAAAAAGCGTTAATACCGTTAAACCTGACGTAAGTTTCTACAGATTCAGCCTGCGGAAAATACACTTTAAGTTTGGTGTTATACGTTTGCTCAGTCGCGGCGATTAAATCATAGGTTTCAACTGGTAAGCGTCCAGTGTCTAATGAAAAAATTTCAATGGCTAATGGCTCACGCATAATGATGTCAGTCAGCACCATATCTTCGACGCCCATGCTGTTGGCAAAGGTGATTTCATGCTGATTACCCAGCTCTTGAATCGCCTCTTTTAACATAGCTATCACGTTTGTACGTTTTTGATTGACCGAAGCTTGCAACGTGGCCGTTAGCTCAGGAGATGTGGCTGGATTACTGGCCGCAGGGCGTAAGCTTGAGGCTAAATTTGATGCTGAAGGCGTTGTCTTTGACATAGTTAAAGGGCTTTTTAAGCTACGCGGTTGTAGCGAACAAACGCAGGGCGCGTCTCATCAACAGCCCCTTGATACGGTGCGCTAAAGTCGTTTAAACTCAACATCGCTTCTTCTGCATTTCTGTCAGCACGAATCAAATAGCTATCAAAACCACTGCGTTTAAGGAAGAATAATTGGTCACGTAATACATCGCCGATTGCGCGTAATTCATTTTTAAAGCTATAGCGAGTGCGCAATAATAAGCCTAATGAAAAAATACGACCATCAGCAAAACGTTCTACATGTACGGCAATAATCGGCAATTGGTTCAAATCGGATTGATGCTCGGCTAAATCAGCCAATACTTCATGCGTATCTAGCCAAACACCAATTTCACCTGCGTTAATACGTGCTTGCAATTGTGCTTTGCATGCAATAAATACGCTGAGCGGCACAATGACTTTGCCTGATTCTGGAATAACAGTGCCGCTAATTTGTTCTTCAGACACGGTTTGTTCACCTGTAAGTTTGAATAGCACCACTTTGCCAGCTTGTTTGCGCGCTTCTACCAAACTTGGCGGCAATTGCACTACAGTCCATTCATTTTCAGCAATGCTAGCAACATTATCATTTAATTTAATTAGCTGACTCATGCTGTCACCTCGTCTTGAGCGTAAACATAGGCTTTGAATGGAGCAACACCTAAACGGCGCACCGTATCAATAAATAGCTCTTCTGGCGTACGTTCTTTAATGTAAACATCAATCAGTTTTTGCACAACAGCGGGCATTTCGTCAGCAGAGAACGAAGGCCCAATCACGCTACCAATACTGGCATTATTGCCTTGGCTGCCACCAATAGACACTTGATACCATTCAGAACCATCTTTATCCACACCTAAAATACCGATATGACCAATGTGATGATGACCGCAAGCATTCATGCAACCTGAGATATTCAATTCAATATCGCCGATGTCATGCAGGTAATCCAAATTATCAAATTGCATTTGAATCGCTTGTGCAATCGGAATGCTTTTGGCATTCGCCAGTGAACAAAAATCGCCACCTGGGCAGCAGATAATGTCGGTGAGTAGGCCGATATTTGGTGTCGCTAAACCATAGACACGGGCTTTTTCCCATACGGCAAATAAATCACTTAATTTTACGTCAGCTAAAATTAGATTTTGCTCATGAGAAACACGTAATTCGCCAAAACTATATTGTTCAGCCAAATCTGCCACTACATGCATTTGCTCGCTAGTCGCATCGCCTGGCGCTTTGCCATGCGGTTTAAGTGATAGCGTTACTGCACGATAGCCAGAAGTTTTGTGTGCATGCAAACTACGTTTAGCCCAGTTTGCAAAAACAGGGTTGCTGACAATGGCAGCATCAAAGCTTGCATCGTGCGCGGGTAGGTTTGCATAAGGCATCGCTTCAAAGTGTTTAGCCACGCGGGCTAGTTCTGCTTCAGTAATAGTATTGGGTGCGTCTTTTAAGTGCGCCCATTCCGCCTCAACTTGGCTCCGGAATTCATCAATACCAAGTGCCTTAACCAGAATTTTAATACGCGCTTTATAAGAGTTATCGCGGCGACCATGCAAGTTATACACGCGGACAATCGCTTCGCAATAAGTAAGGGCGTGTTGCCACTCTAGATGTTCGCGAATGACAGCGCCTAAAATAGGCGTGCGACCTAAACCGCCACCCACCCAAACTTTAATGGCCACTTTGTTATGGTTATCAAGATAAAACTCCATGCCGATATCGTGCATTTGCACCACGGCACGGTCATCTTTAGTGCCAGACACGGCAATTTTAAATTTACGCGGTAACAGTGCAAATTCAGGATGAAACGTGCTCCATTGGCGCATTACTTCAGCCATTGCACGCGGATCAATGATTTCATCTGGCGCGACGCCAGCAAATTGGTCTGTGGTAATGTTGCGTATGCAATTGCCTGAGGTTTGAATCGCATGCATTTCAACTGAGGCTAATTCTGCCAAAATATCTGGCACATCTTCAAGTTTTGGCCAGTTTAGTTGCAAGTTTTGGCGCGTACTGAAATGCCCGTAACTATGATCGTAGCTATGTGCAATATCGGCTAATTTGTGTAATTGCTTGCTTGATAGCATGCCGTAAGGCACAGCAATGCGCAACATAGGCGCAAGGCGTTGAATGTACAGGCCATTTTGCAAGCGTAATGGGCGGAATTCTTCTTCTGACAACTCGCCAGCTAGATAGCGGCGTGTTTGGTCGCGATATTGCGCAACGCGCTCGTCAACTAATCTTTGATCTATTTCATCATACTTATACATTTTGCATTTCTCATCATTCAATTATCTTTGCAATACGGCGTTGCAAGCTTTAATTTATTGCTTGCATATAAAACATATGCGGCGCGGCTAAATTCAAGCTTGCGCCTAGTCTTGCTTCGATACTTGAAGAATAGAAGCACAAAAGCACTTACTCTTAAATATCAAAGCATCAAATTGGTAGCCCGACATTTTAATGGAAAATGAGCTTTAAGCCCACAAAAATCAGTATGGCAGCCAGCGCAATGCGTACCCAATGCTCTGCTACTTTTGAGCTTAAATGGCTACCAATCCAAATGCCTGGAATTGAACCAATTAAAAGTGTGCCCAATAAGCTGTAATCCACCGTACCTATGCTGGCGTGACCTAAACCAGCAACCAATGTCAGCGGTACAGCATGTGCAATATCAGAGCCAATAATGGTGGTAATCAATCTGTTTGGATAGATGATTAAAAGTGCAGTGACACCTAGCGCACCAGCACCCACTGAGGTTAATGTAACTAAAAAGCCTAAAGTGAGTCCTAAAAATATGGTTAAATACGGCGTAAATTTTGCGTTAATTAAGTGCTCTCTTTTTGAGAAAGTTGCCAATTGGTTGCGAAATATCACGGACAGCGATGTAAATAGCAAGGCTACGCCTAGCCAAAACTTGATAGTATTTACTGCGCTATCTGAAGCAATGTCCATATTTCGCAAATATAGTGTGGTAATAATCGACGCTGGTACGCTACCGTAAGCCAATAACCGGACTATTTTCCAATCTATATTGCCAAGTTTTCCGTGGGCAAAAATACCGACACTTTTAGTGATTGCTGCGTACAGTAAATCTGTACCTACTGCAAATGCAGGTTTAATATGAAAAAACAGTACGAGTATCGGCGTCATCAGCGAACCGCCACCTACGCCTGTTAATCCCACCAGTAAGCCGACGATAAAGCCAGCAAATATATAACCAAATTCCATATGGAGTATTTGTCAAAATAAGCAATGAATTGCAAGGGTGCGACTATATCAGGCTTTAAGAAGTTGTTTTAATAATATGTTATTCTATGTGTATAGGTTTTAGTTATATAACCGTTTATTTAAAAATCGCATCAAAACACCTATAAGATGATATCAATATGAAGCTACATCAGTTGCGTTATTTACACGAAGTTGCGCGTCAGGGCCTTAATATCACTAGTGCGGCCGAGTCTTTGCACACCTCTCAACCTGGCGTGAGTAAGCAGATTCAGCTGTTTGAAGATGAATTAGGGTTACAGGTTTTTCAGCGCAATGGCAAACGTCTTACTGGCATTACTGAGCCTGGTGCGCAGGTGCTAGCATTGGCGGCTAAGGTGATTTTAGATATAGAAAACATCAAGCGTGTTGGTGAAGAATTTAGCCATATCGAAACAGGCACTTTTACAATTGCCACCACGCACACACAAGCGCGCTACAAGTTGCCAGAAGCTGTGAAAAAATTCATGAGTCATTATCCGCAAGTTAAGTTAAATATCCATCAGGGTAATCCTAGTCAGGTCGCCGAGCAGGTAGTGAGCGGAGAAGCGGATATTGGCATAGCGACAGAAGCGATTAGTAATTATGAGAGTTTGTTATGCTTACCTTGTTATCAGTGGAATCGTTGTGTGGTAGTGCCACATGATCATCCGCTACTTTCAGAAGGACCGTTAACGCTTGAAAAGTTAGCCACGTACCCGCTCATTACCTATGACTTTGGCTTTACTGGCGGTACATTGGTGTCGAAAGTATTTAGTGATGCGGGCTTGTCGCCGAACGTAGTGCTTACCGCGATTGATGCAGACGTGATTAAGACCTACGTGACGCTAGGTTTAGGGGTTGGTCTGCTGGCTAATATGGCTTACGACCCTGAACGCGATGCGCATTTAGCCATGATAGATGTCAGTCATTTGTTTCCAGACAGCACCACCTACTTAGGGGTGCGTAAAGATGCTTTTTTGCGTGGCTATATGTATGGCTTTATTGAATTGATCGCCCCGCATTTTAATCGCCAAGCGGTTAATGCGGCACTCAAAACTGGTGCTTAATTCTACGGTTAATTGCGTTGTAAATTGTGGGAGGTATCTATGAATAAGCGCTGTTTGTTTCTTGCACTATTATTATCAAGCACTGCATGCAGTCATGTTAAGCCTATCGTAGCTGATAAGATGGCGTATATTGGCAAGGTTAGTGCGGGTATGCCTGTGATAGATGAAGACTCCTCAATTTATGTGCTGCCAGTGCGCGATGGCGTGAGTTATCAGGATGTTGTGGACAGCTTAAAAAGTGTGAGCGAAGGTAAAAACTATGTGAATCCAGCCAATTTTCCAATTGCTGAGCACATTAAAAAGCGCGGCATAGACCCGCAAGGCATTAAAGAGGTTCGTAGCTTTTGCAACCTTAGCTTAGGCACAGACATTTTTTTAGATCACCCAGAATTTTTAGTTTTTGCGCCATGTCGTATTGCCATTTATGAAAAGCCAGATGCAAACCATAAGCTAAAATTGTTTATCGCGTTAGCGCGCCCCACGTTTGATTTGAAAAGCATTAAAAATCCTACGGTCAGAGCACAAAAAGCAGCACAGGCGCTGGAAACTGATTTATTGGAAATTATAGACAAAGCGAGTAAAGGCGATTTGTAACCCATTGGGGAGTATGACGCGTGGGCGGCGGGGCATAAATAGCTCAATAGTTAAATGAATTATGGCTAATTGTAGCATTTAATTGTGGTCTGTCCCCAATGCTGTTCACTTAACATAATTTCCGTGGAAAATCAATGGGGTCAGACTCCATTGATTTCATCTTTTAAACATAAATACAATGTACAAACGCTTCTTATTACAGCTGCAAATTGAAAGGTTTTACCCAATGAGCTGTATCGCTTTCACAATCAATAAATCAATGGAGTCT
>CAINBI010000148.1 GCA_903846555.1 uncultured Pseudomonadota bacterium | reverse complement strand
CTTAGACCCTCATGCTTGGCTGAAGGATACTTTAGAAAAACTGCCTACTTGGCCCAATGGTCGGATTGATGAGTTGTTGCCGCTGAGGAAAGCGTTAGCATAAATTATGCGGGGGTTGGTGTGGTGGCGTTGGACGCTTACATTACGTCATCCCCGCCTTCGCGGGAATGACGGAGTTTTAGTATTTTAGCTAGAGAATTTAATTTTTCAGGACTTTTGCAAAGGTCTTCCTATATAGCACAGCAAGGAGAAGCCAACAAAGTCAGTATTGACTTAGAAATGCAAGGTATATCTGCTAGGTAGCCGCACTCACAGGTTGGTTTGGCACGCCCCGCATATAACCACCGATTGGAGTGGTCAAGGAGGTGTTGGGCTTCAGCCCGACTTGTCGGGTTAAAACCAGACCTGCAGATGGCTCAACTGCATTTTTTAGGTTGATAGAAGTGCCCGTTAATATACTTCTGGGATAAATCTGAATGGGTAGTTGATTTCTTGATAGTCACCACGTTTTTGGCGTTTGGGAAATACCACTTTTTTGGTAGGTAGCGTCTCGTAAGGAATACTCGTTAAAAGATGTTTGATAATATTTAAACGCGCACGCTTTTTGTCATCAGACGGCACAACAAACCACGGTGACGAGGGGGTATCGGTTGCAAGCAACATATCGTCCCGCGCCCTTGAGTAATCATACCAACAACTGTAAGATTTTAAATCCATTGGCGACAATTTCCAAGTTTTTCGACCATCGTCAACACGTGCTTTAAGCCGTTTAGTCTGCTCTTCCTCAGTAACCTCAAGCCAATATTTGAGAATAATCATCCCACCCTCGATAAACACATTTTCAAACTGCGGTAAAAGTTCTAAAAATCGTTTAACTTTGGCCTGGTCAGTAAAACCCATTACCCGCTCGACTCCTGCACGGTTATACCAGCTACGATCCCAGATCACCACTTCACCCGCCGCAGGAAAATGTGGAATATAGCGCTGTAAGAACATTTGTGACTTCTCGCGCTCAGTGGGTGATGGCAATGCAATAACCCGAAAAACACGCGGACTGACTCGCTCCGTAATCGCTTTGATTGCGCCACCTTTACCTGCACCATCGCGACCTTCAAACACGACGCATACCCTGAGACCTTTGTGAAGCACCCAATTCTGCAATTTGACCAATTCAATATGTAGAAGCTCTAACTCTTTATCGTAGCGTTTACTGGTTAATTTGCTTTTAGATTCAATGTCTTTTTTCTGCGTACCTAAATTATTTTGTATCTTTTTATGGCTAGTTTTAGTCATTACTTCATCTCCGTGCGGGAATAATTTCAAATGGTGCAAATGTGCTTAACTACGCATACTGGTACTACACTTCCAGATTAAAAATGTAAAAAATTAATTCTTAGTATTTTCGTTTTCAAATGCTTTATCCATAATTTCTTTGTATAGATGGATAATCTGCCCCACTATTTTCTGAACCTCTGGATGTCGATCGACTAAAGCCTGATTAGCTTGAGCGTCCTCAAGCACTTGTTTCATGAATGTCAAATCGTAATCTGTGAGTACTTCACCACGATCAAGCTGCTCTTTTAAACGCTCAAGCCTAGGAAGTCTTTGCTCAACCAACCTTTTTGCGAGTACCGTAAGGATACCTTTGTCGTTTACTTGTTGATTCACTTTACAACTCCTTTGGAGAATATGAATGATTAAAGGATGGTTGCAATAGATACAATAGATATAAATCCGTGACTCTAAAAATGCAATGAACTAACACCCTATCAATTCATTCTATGGCTAAATTTTAACCTAGTCAACCCAATAGATACGCCTTATTAAAGACCTACAAGGTCATTATTCTGGATAAAAATTCGCAGTCCTTATGTATCACTATTCCAGTCAATACCCGATGAGTTATTTTTCTGTTGGGAAATGGGGTCACATGGGAAATGGGGTCATGGGAAATGGGGTCAGACACGATTATTTTCATTTTTAGGTCGTCCCAATCCTTTTGACGTCACTTGGCGTTGGCAGAGCAATGCTATGGCATTCTTAAATTCTACACTTCCAAGCACCCAGCCTTTATGGCTGCAATCGCGGATTTGTGCTAAATCAGCACTCGCCATTTCAGCATGAAACAGGTCTTGATACCCTAACTGTCTTTCTGTCGCGTCTCGTCCTAAGCGTTGATATTCATTATGCGGTTGCAACCAGTCAAAGTTTAAGCCCGTGGCACCCTGTGCATGATACGCATAACTACTCCAAGGATAATCTGCTGGATATTGCACCATACCTGCCCGTACAGGGTTAAGTTCAATATAACGCATGACCTTGAGCAGATATTGCTCGCTGTCCACTACGGTCGCTCGATAGCGACCCTCCCATAGCGTACCACTGCGTTTGTAGGTGTAATTAAAATACTGTACGTATTTGCGACCAACCGATTGAAATACCTTGCTGATGCTGTTTTCAAATTGAGGTGTTGCTAACAGGTGGATGTGATTGGTCATCCAAACATAAGCATGAATTTGTAAGCCATGTTTGATCGTTGCTTCTACCAGGGCATCTCTAAAAAACTGATAATCCGCTTCAGCGGCAAAGATGACTTGGCGATTGTTGCCGCGCTGAATAATGTGCTGCGGTTGACCAGGAATCACATAACGGGGGAGTCGTGCCATGGCAGTTTGGGTAAGTTAATCATAGGGCGAGTGTAACAGATAATCGTGTCTGACCCCATTTATTGATAATCGTGTCTGACCCCATTTATTCACCATTTATTCACCAAGTTGCCACTGTCAATTTGGTTCCTAGGGATCCATTTGGTCAGTCAAAGCAAGAACGCCATCAGCGCTTTAGCACTGAAACGTCAGTTGGGTATTGGCTACAAAGCGGCTTGGTTGATGAAACACAAACTGCTGCAAACCATGTTTGAACGTGAAGCAGATCGCAAGCTAGACGGATGTGTGGCGCTAGATGATGCTTACCTTGGCGGGGAGTGTGCGGGTAAGCGCGGACGCGGATCGCCTAACAAAACACCCTTTGTTGCTGCGGTGCAAACGGATGCTCAAGGTAAGCCCATGTTCATGCGCTTATCGCCTGTAGCAGGATTTACCAACCAAGCCATTGAGCAATGGGCGAAGGCCGGTTTAGCGCCTACGGCGCAAGTGGTATCGGATGGTTTGTGGTGCTTTGGTGCCGTTAAAACGGCGGGTGCAAGTCATGAAGCTATTGTGGTCAGTGGCTTGGGTAGCGCGCGTGATTCGGTCAAGCTACCGCAGTTTAAGTGGGTCAATACGATGCTGGGGAATCTAAAAATGTCAATCAACGGCACTTATCATTCGATTAGTCATCACAAATATGCGCACCGCTACTTGGCTGAGTTCTCGTATCGTTTCAACCGACGTTATGATTTAACGACTATTTTGCCTCGCTTGTTGTTCGCCTTGGTGAACTTTAAGCCCATGCCACTAACAAAACTGCGCTTGTCTGAGGCAGGGGGCTAATCAGGAAATCCTATCAGAGGTGTTTTCTATTGAGCGACAATTATCTTACCTAGTCAAGCGACCCTTAATTCCGTGATTTTAAAATTCATACTCAAGCTGCATCCTAAACGTATTATTAGGCGCTGCATCACTAATACCAAATAGCCAAGCAGCGTTATATTTAATAGCCTGCTTATTACCAAGAGCGAGCTTACCAAATACGGCTGGTCCAACCCGATGATTCTGATTGTTGGCGCTATCCCAGTTATCCCACTCACCCATTTCGCCCATACCCTGCGCGCCAAATTCTAATGATGGTTTCCAGCGGTATTTCACTTGCAATTGATAGCCAGCCTCTGTAACAAAACGATCATCAGCATCTTTATGACCAAACTTACGTTCAAGCAACACATTGCCATTGAGTTGTAACTTGCCAAATTCGGTTTGAAATAATGGGCCAATCTTAAATTCCCACGGTTCTTTACTACTATTCAGTGGCGCTTCTAATTCCACAATAAGACCGATGTCCACCGCATATTTGCCAGTTTCAGTAAGCTGAAATTTATTTTCCCACTCAGCCAATGTCAGATTTTCGCCACTGGCAAGCTCACGTTTTAAATAAAGCTCGGTGAACCAGTAATCCGTAGCGCCATAGCCGAAGCCAAGCGAAGTGACTGCTTTACGCGTTCCATCCTGTTGTTTAGCGGCGCCAAACTTAAAGTCGATTTCTTTTTCGCCTTGCTCTACGGTAGGCGTATAAACGTAATCTGCGAGCCCCGCCGTAGCATTGCTGATATAAAGCGCGGCACAAGTGCCGAATGTTAAGCAAAGAATTAATTTTCGAACTTGCATGTTAAGTAGTTCCTGTTATTTGAATTGGCTTGCGGGTCTTGCCCGCTAATTTCATGCCCAAACCGATGACGGCCAGCACAGTAATGTAGAAAATGACCTGCATACCTGCTGGATGCGCGTCATAGCCAATCAAGCTATGCAACAACCTACCTGAAAGTCCATCTTCTGACAGCGCTACCGAGGTGTCCCATAATGGCGAAGCTAATGCTGGTATTAAATCAGCTTGAATTAAAAAGTGCGCCGCCGTTGATGCCATGCCAGCCGCCAGCAGCAACACTAGCGCACTAGTTACGGCAAAAAACCAGCGCATCGGGATACGTAGCAAGCCAGCATAAATTGTATAGCCAACAACTACGCCAGCCAGCGTTCCAATCAGTCCGCCGAACAACATTGCTTGCGCTCCGCCACCTTCAGATGCGGCGATTCCATAAAGAAACAATACCGTTTCTGAACCTTCGCGCAACACTGCTAGCCCGACCACTACCATCAGTATTGAGCACTCACTACGTCTTTCGCGAATATTGGCGCCTACACTACGCGCCTTGTGAGCCAGTTCGGCGCCGTGCGACGACATCCAGATGTTATGCCAAGCCAGCATCAGCACGGCGATACCAAGCACGATGGCGTTGAATAATTCTTGGCCGACGCCACTGGCGAAAGAGGCAATAACATCGGTAGAAGCTGCAACAACTCCCGACCCGATTAAACCAGCCAGCAAGCCCGCTACCAGCCAGCGCGTACGTCCTAGCACTTCACGCGTGGCAGCAGAAACAATACCGATAATAATGGCAGCTTCAAGCACCTCCCGAAAAACAATAATGGCAGTTCCAAACATGATAACCCTCCGCTTAAATTGGCTTAGCTACGTTATACTTTTCTAAGCCATGCTTTACATCACCTAACTACAAGAACGCCTTGGGCTGTTGCTTCGTTAAATTCACCATAAAATGGGTAACGACCGAGCTGCAATGGCCCTACATAGATAATCGCCGTACCGTTACCAGCAATCAATTTTTCTCGATTAAGTGCGTGGCTTTCAAATTCTTCTGCTGTCGCATCCTGATTCTCGATCAACAGTTTTATTTTTTTACCTGCTGGAATATTTAACTCTTGGGGCTGAAAGCGATGTTCTTTAATCACCAGCTTATAATCTGCATCAGCTGCAATAACTGAAAACGGAAGTAATAGTAGTGTTAGATATGCTATTTTCATTGTGATTCTCAATAAATTATTAAACTTAATGATAATCGTTCTTATTTGCAATTGCAATAATTTTTTACATATATATTCATCGCTAAATGTTAAAATACAATCATGAAAATTAATCCAGACACTCTGCAACGCTTTGTATTTGAGAACACGCCAGTTCGTGGCAACCTTGTTAATCTCACACAAACATTTCAGCTAGCGCTAAACCAACAACAATTGCCGAAGGGCCTACGCCATGCGCTTGGCGAGCTAATGGCAGCAAGCGCCCTACTCTCAGCTACGCTTAAAATGCATGGTGCTTTGGTGCTGCAAATCCAAAGTAAGGGATTATTGAAATTACTGGTAGTTGAATGCTCCACAAACTTAGAGGGTGCCATTAACATTCGCGCCACGGCCAAATGGAGCGGTGAAATTAGCGACGAACAAACTTTATTCGAGCTAGTCGAGTATGGACACTTCATGATTACCTTAGACCCAAAAGATGGCGGTCAAGCCTATCAAGGTATCGTACCGCTAGAAGGTGGTAGCATTAGCACTGTGTTAGAAAATTACATGTTACGTTCAGAACAAATTGATACCAGAATTTGGCTATTCTGCGATGGAAACTCTGCAGCTGGCATGTTGATTCAAAAACTGCCTGAAACTATGAATCAAGTAACACAAGCAGAAGACTTAATTATCCAAGATTTAGAGACGTGGAACCGCGTAGGTTATTTAGCCAGTACCGTTACCGAGGATGAGCTACTCCACTTACCGACCGAAGCCTTACTCTCACGATTATTTAACGAAGAAGACGTGCGGCTTTTTGAAGCGAGCACTACATCATTTTTTTGTAGCTGCTCACGCGATAGCGTGTCTAACATGTTACGCCTGCTGGGTGATGAAGAACTCACGGGCATTATTGAAGAACGTGGGAATATTGAGGTAAACTGTGATTTTTGCAATACACTTTACACGTTTGACAAGGTGGATGTCGCCCAATTAATGCTAATGGAAACGGCCACAATCACTGGCCCTGAGATACATTAAGTCAAAACATACAAACTAAACCCTAACAACCTTCCAACTGTTGCTAGGGTTACTTTATTTACAACTAGATACTAATTACTCAAGATTTGCATGAATCGCACGCATACCCTCTTCAGTTAAGTCTTTTGCAGCAATGATGTCAGCAATAACCGCTTCCAAGAAAATCAAAGCTGATAACTCAAATTGCGCCCCCATAGGCATACCTGTTGTGAGTGGAAAGCTGTTGTCATTTCCAATCTGAACATTTAGATCAGCAACATCAGCCATTACCGATTTAGACTTCATTGAAACCACGGCCAATTTAGCGCCTACTGACTTTGCTTTTTTAACAAACGGCAGCAATGTTTCGGTACTACCAGAGCCTGATACCAAGACTAATAAATCACCCGCTTTAATAGCTGGAGTCACAACTTCACCCACCATGCTAACGCTGTAGCCAGTGTGTACTAAACGCATAGCAAAAAAGCGTGATACTAATAAAGAACGGCCTGCTCCACCGATAAAAATACGTCTAGCGCCATCAACTAGGCTTGTTAGTTTTGTTGCGTTGCTATTATCAGTTTCTGACAAGATAGTGGTTAGTCTATCTAAAATTAATTTTTGATGATCCATGATGTTTCCCTCTATAACTCAGAACTATAAATAAAATTAAATCCATTTAAATTATATACATACATTTAAAAAAAATCCTGACTCATTACTGAGTCAGGATTTTTTAATCACTCATTTCAATAATTACTTATTGAAATAGCTAAACTTAAGCGTGAGCAATAGCTGTGATTTCAGCTGCAGCAGCAGCTGGATCAGAAGCACCATAGATTGCAGCACCAGCAACAATGATAGAAGCGCCAGCATCACGTACTTGAGCTGCTGTAGACGCTTTAACGCCACCCGCAACTGAAATTTCAACGCCAAGACCTAAAGCAGCAACCATAGCTAAGTCATTGAATGGAGTTTGACCAGCAGCTTGTTGATCTAAACCAGTGTGAACACCAATGATGTGAGCACCAGCAGCAACAACTTCTTTAGTTTTAGCTGCTTTATCAGCAACGTTAATCAAATCAACTTGAGCTTTTTTGCCGTATTTGTTAGCAACATCAATTACACCTTTGATAGTACCGATGTCAGCACAACCCAAAACTGTACAGATATCTGCACCAGCTTTGTAGAATGGCTCAGCTTCGTAGAAACCAGCATCCATTGTTTTCAAATCAACTAAAATTTTATTGTTTGGGAATTTAGCGCGTAAAACTTCAAGTAATTTAACACCGTTGTGCTTAATGCAAGGTGTACCGATTTCAAGAATGTCAACGTGTGGCGCTACTAATGTTGCTAAAGCAACTGTACCGTCAAAGTCTAATGAATCTAAAGCCATTTGGGTTAATGCCATGGTGTTTCTCCGGTTAATAATTTATTAGGATATTACAAATTTATTGCTATTTTAGTGGAAACTAATCACTACAATATCTAAACGTTATGTTTAAACACTTACCGCGAATACTTTAGCACTACAATTCTTGTGTCACAAAAAACTGGACACTTATAGTAAATGCCCAGTAAACATATGTCAATTCTAAACTTGAATGATTACACTTTTATTACAAATTATTTAGCATTTAATAATCATAAACTCAAAATACTAAAAACAAGCACTTAAAGTTTGGCGCTTAAAGCCGCTTCTAGTTTATTTTGATCAATAACAAAACCACGAATACCTTCTGATAGTTTTTCTGTTGCCATTGCATCTTCGTTAAGTGCAAAGCGGAATTCGCTTTCAGTTAATTTAGCTGGTGGTGTTGATGTAGCGCCGTTATCAACTAACATACGTGCTAATTCGCCTTGTGTTGCCTCTAGCTCTTGCAGTAAGTTTGGTGCAATCGTTAGGCGATCACAGCCAGCTAGTGCAGTTACTTCGCCTAAGTTACGGAATGAAGCACCCATTACCACTGTTTTATAGCCATGCTCTTTGTAGTAAGCATAAATTTTACGTACAGAAACGACACCTGGGTCTGTTTCTGAAGTGTATGTTTCGCCCGTTTTAGCTTTGTACCAATCTAAGATACGGCCAACAAATGGTGAAATTAGGAATACGCCAGCTTCAGCACAGGCACGCGCTTGGCCAAAACCAAACAGCAATGTTAAGTTACAGTTAATGCCTTCTTGCTCAAGAATTTCGCCAGCTTTAATCCCTTCCCAAGTAGACGCTAATTTAACCAATACACGGCCTTTATCTACACCGGCATCTTGGTAAAGCTTGATAATTAAACGACCTTTTGCGACCATTGCATCTACATTAAATGATAGACGTGCGTCGACTTCAGTTGAAATGCGGCCTGGTACTTCCTTAACGATTTCTAAGCCAATTAACACGGCTAATTTATCAGCAGCGTGATCAACTTGTTGTGCTTTTGTGCCACCTTGTGCCTTAGCATAAGCAATCGCTTCGTCGATTAACGGTGCGTATTGTGGCAATTGGCTTGCTTTTAATAATAAAGATGGGTTTGTAGTTGCATCATAAGGTTTAACTGCCTTAATCGCTTCAACATCACCAGTGTCTGCCACAATTGTGGTCATTGTCTTTAATTGCTCTAATAAACTTGCCATTGCTTGTCTCCTGAAAATTATCCAAAGTGTCTAAACGCGTCAAATTAAATTACGTACTAACTTAACAAGAAAACGTCATTAAAACGCAAAGTCTTACACAAAATCTAGTGCAACATTATATCTTAAAATTCAAGCACTGTCGTTACAAGGCATTTACCCAATTTCCGCGATTGATTTTCCCAAAGTGCGATCACGGTAATTTTTGCCTCATTTTATCGAGTTTACGGAATGAATTTTTGATTTAATCCATTCAGAACAAATTGCCCTGTTCTTGATGGATGATTTTGATGGGTTT
>CAINBI010000147.1 GCA_903846555.1 uncultured Pseudomonadota bacterium | reverse complement strand
GTATCGCTTTAATCGGAGGAGTAATTTGAAGATCATTCTGCCGCGTCTTTTGCGCGCCGCCGCTGTTACATCTAAGCGGACCGAAGCATGGTTGCGCTTGCCTGAATATCAGTGCTAATCAAGTTAACATTTGGGTATGGGGTGAGTTTGTTACCATGCTCTTTAACAAAAAACGTAGAGCAGTACATGATTTTATTGCCGGAACAGTTGTCGTAAAAAAAGATGTTACAGCCTAACCCATCGTTCAAGCGGGACGCCTTGTGGCGCCCCTTAACTCAAACGTTAGGGCTGCAGAATAAGTCAAAATGCAAAAAAACACACCTAATAAAATCAATAAGTTACAATGTGATTTTTCGCAAAATCGACTTATTCTACAGCTTCGTTAGGCATTCACCCTCACCATTTCTCAAAAGGAGCTTTACCCATGAAAAAACTCAAAATGTTTTTGACAGCTTTAGCAATGATCGCTGTATCCAATACAGTGCTTGCAGACGGACCCCCCATTGTTAACCCATACGGTAAATTCTTGGAGGGGGATGGTGTAGAAGTTGAAATGGCACAATTTGCCACAAAGAACAAAGATGGCCTTAACGATGTGCTGCTAAAAATAACAGGAGCTAATGCGTTTAATGCTGGCATTGATGGCACGACACTCAAATACCAGGCGGTACATGGCGGTACTGGCATAGACTATCAGTTCGAAGGAAAAACGAGAATGATTGTAAGGCAGCCTTATGGCGATTCATGGTCGGTCATTCAGGTTTTTCTGGACGGTAAAACTATTACGCTAAACGAAGATAAAGTCCGATCAAAAGAAATAAGACCCTTGCATTTATTGACAGCATCGCAATCAACCAATAAATAAACCTTGATCATGCTTTTGACTTGCAAGCCTAACCCATCGGTCAAGCGGGACGCTGCGCTAAAGCGCACCGCCCCCTTGTCAGACGTTGAGGTAACAAAAATATTATGAAGAAAATTTTAGCGGGATTGCTTGGCCTTATAAGTACTGCAAGTGTTCAGGCTGATACTGGATTAGATTTTTCTGATATTACAACTCGAGAAAAGGCCGAAGCTCTTTATTCTAAAGGAAAATTAGAGAAAATTTTGCTATTTCCAAGTGAGCTAGGTGGTGAAGATGTCCCTCCAAATACAGCATTTGTTCCTTTGGGTATATCTGAAATTAAAAACCAAGTTACTGGCACCCTTGTTCGCTACCTTGAGGAAGGAACAATAAATAAGCTAACAGTTGAGCCAGAGTACAAAGGCGAAAGCTTTATTCCATCTAAAATAAAAATGAGGGCATGGCACTCAGATAAAAAAGGGGAATTTAACCCCTCAATTGAGGTTTGGTAATGTTACCTAACTCATCCATCAAGCGGGACGCCTAACGGCGCCCCTTAATTCAAACGTTAGGCAACAACAACCAATGATTTGAAATACATTCAAAGGCTTAATAACCGCTATATGCTTGTCGTTTGCAACATTAATTCTAATCGCGGCCCCTTTTAGTTTGGGCACAATTGCTTTTGCTTGCTTCTTAGCTTTTCTTGGCGGTGCTCTTTGGATTGATTTCACCAAACCACTTAGCGCTCAAAATTTGAGTACAACTCAACGCAATGTAATTAAAGTCGGTATTTTGGGGTTGGTAATACTCTTCGTCACTATGTTTTTTATAGTATTTTCAATGGTGAGGCTCACTTAAATGGCAGGGGTTTTGTTCAACTTATTTTAGCTCTACTGGAGGTTCTCAAATGAGGCAGCCTAACCCATCCATCAAGCGGGACTTGCTACCTCGCGCCCCTTGTCAAACGTTAGCTATAAATTAGGAGAAAGCTATGCCAAATAACGCAGCAATATATATTTCAGACCCATCAATGATCGGCTCGCGATTATTCGATGACATCCCAGCTATTGAAGCTTACGAAGACTTTTCATCCAATGAGAATGCAACAGGGTTTCTTCTAAAAATGCCATGGGGACATATTAAATTAAACATAATGCCCTCAGAACACTTGCCCAATCACCTCAAGGGCTTTGAGGGATACATCCGAAATCAACAGCTAAGTAAAGACGAGCTAATTTACACTCTAAGCAGGCTATATTATGTAAGAATGTGCTTAGGTTGCGAAATCGTTCACACTTCAGAAAGTGAAGATGACGTTATTGAGTTTTTAGCTAGCATTAACAGTTTGTTAAATGGTTTGATGTTCATTTATGACTCTGTACTAGATTGGAATGGTGAGGCGCTATGTGGCCCCCTCAAAAATGACTAACCCATCAATTCAAGCCGACGCCTTTCGGCGCGGCTCAATTCAAACGTTAGGGTATTCATGCCTACGATTTTCACGCATCCTGCGATTCCGCTAGCTATCGGCATTGGGCTGGGGCAGTCCGCGATTCCCAAGCGTTTATTAGTCTTGGGGGTCGTCACTTCTGTGGTGCCTGACTTGGATGTCTTGGCGTTTAAGTTTGGCGTTCCTTATGCCTCCATTCTCGGACACCGTGGCCTGACCCATTCTATTTTGTTTGCTCTTACCCTCGCCGCTCTTGGTCTTTTCGCTTATCGAGTTTTTCACACTTCTCGTTTTAGAACGTTTGCTTTTTTGTTTGTGGTTGCAGTTTCTCATGCTATACTCGATGCGTTTACTAATGGCGGTTTGGGGGTTGCTTTATTGTGGCCGTTTTCTTCTGAGCGTTTCTTTGCTCCATGGCAGGTGATTCAGGTTTCTCCTATCGGAACCCATTTCTTCTCCACAAGAGGTGTTAAGGTCGTTCTTTCTGAGCTTTTGTGGGTTTGGTTGCCTTGCGTTATGCTTTGTGTCGGGTTGTTCTTCACTCGTCGCACCCTAACCCATCATTCAAGCGGGACGCCTAACGGCGTCCCTTAACTCAAACGTTATGCAACCCATGAACACTAACCGCACCGAACCATGAATCTCGCAATGCTTAGAGCTGAAGGAACTGACGAGGCGCTTGATGCACTCCGTGGCTCGCTCGGTCTTGCAATCGACTCTTTGTGGAAGAAAGGCGAACCAAAACGGCACGGTGGTCATTACTCATCCTCAGGGCTGAATGCTACGATTGCCGATGCTGAAAATCCACACGAAATGGTTGTTGCCATCCGTGAGTTCATCGCGCAATGCAAGGCACAAAACATTGCGTTTTCTGACGCCAATCTTTCTGCCGAGATTTCAATTGGTATCACGGTTGGTGAAGAAGTGCAGTTTGTTGCCTGCGTAGATTTATCGGTCTCTGATTTATTGTCGCTTGGGGAGCTTGGCATTGCGCTTGGTGTTGCCGCCTATCCCGCATCGAACGAAGATGACGCAAACGATAAAAACGCATAACCTGTCGCTCGAGCGGGACGCCGCAAAAGTGCGGCGCCCCTCAACTTTACGTTATGCGTTAAGCTCGCAGTGACCTCCGCAATGTGAGAAAATATGTTTTTTTGAGTTGGGAAGTATTGTTCTGTGAAACAACAAACATTTGACCGTAATGAGCATGTTTATAAAAATGATGCTTTTGCTGAATTAGTTAAAGATGCTATTAGGTTTTTTAATGGGACACCCGTTCATACACTTCCTCCGCCAGAATCTTTTTTAGGAACAGGCGTTTACGCCTTATATTACATAGGGCGCAACCCCTTATATAAAAGATATGCAGAACTCAACCGCCTTTCTTATGATTACCCCATCTATGTTGGTAAAGCTGTACCGAAAGGATGGCGACAAGCACACTCTTCTGACAACACCCTAAATCAATCTCGTGAACTAATTAGTCGTCTTAGAGAACACGGCAGAAGTATCAGCCTTGGAGCTGACCTTTTGCTTGAAGATTTTATGTGCCGCTTCGTTATTTTTGAAGAGGAAGGCTCAGACATGATTAGCACGATAGAAGCCGCTCTAATTAAGCTAAATAGACCACTTTGGAATACTTCTGTGGACGGGTTTGGCAACCATGATCCTGGAAGCGGTCGATATGAGCAAGCCAAATCAGATTGGGATGTTATTCATGAAGGCCGTCTATGGGCAAATAAATGCAATGGCAAACATGCAGAAAAAAGCACCGTAATATCCAAAATTAAAAACCATCAGAAAAATCTAGGGTAGCGACTATGAAAACTCTTGAGATTTTTTCAGGTGCTGGTGGATTGGCAAAAGGGCTTGAATTATCGGGCTTTGAACATGCCGCCTTCGTTGAGTTTAATAAACATGCATGCAACTCTCTTTATGAAAACTTTAACCCAGAAAGAGTTTTTTTTGGCGACATCAAAGATTTTAATTTTGATAACCTTGAACAAATTGATCTAGTAGCAGGTGGTCCTCCATGTCAGCCATTTTCATTGGGCGGAAAACATGGTGCGAATCAAGATAATCGAGATATGTTTCCCTACGCTATACAAGCAATTGAGCGCCTTTCACCCAAAGCTTTTGTATTTGAAAATGTAAAAGGCCTACTTCGTGAAAGCTTTTCTGATTATTTTGAATACATCATTCTAAGGCTAAGCTATCCAGACTTCATATTAGAAGAGGGCTCGGATTGGAAAAAGCATCTCAATGAACTGCGCAACACCAGCAAACTGGGATACGCGAAGAAAAGCTACGATGTGAAATTCAAGCTAATCAATGCAGCAGACTACGGCGTACCACAAACTCGAGAACGAGTTGTTATTGTAGGTACACGCACAGACCTTGCACTCTCTTGGTCATTTCCTAAAGAAACTCACTCAGAAGATAGGCTTCTTTGGGATATGTACGTAACTGGAGAGTATTGGGAGCGTCATAAAATTTCGAAAATCTCTTCACCAACATTAGACGTGCCACTTAAAGAAAAAACATCTCGTCTTAGAGATAAATATGGCATGTTTGAACCTGACTCATTACCTTGGAGAGCTATTAGAGATGCGCTGAGTGACACTCCTGACCCAAAATCAAATCACGGCATAATTGACCATATTTTTCGTGATGGTGCACGTACATATCCAGGCCATACAGGAAGCGATTTTGATTGGCCATCAAAAACAATTAAGGCTGGAGGGCACGGAGTCCCAGGCGGGGAAAATATGATTCGATTTGATGACGGTAGTGTTAGGTACCTGACGACTTTCGAAGCAAAACGAATACAAACCTTCCCTGATAATTTTGTCATCAAGGGCGCATGGGGGGAAGCTATGCGCCAAATTGGCAACGCCGTCCCTGTATTGCTTGCTGAAAAAATAGGTATCGAGCTAGCGAGGGAAATTAAAACGCATAACCCGTCGGTCAAGCAGGACGCGCTAAAGCGCGCCTCTTACCTCTAACGTTAGGCAAAGAAAACCTTATGAGCACCGAACAACGAATAATGTCTTTGGCAAATTGTGTGCTTTTCGCAGCGATGCTCACCACTACGCCAGTAATCGCTGCCGAGAAAAGATGTGGTTGGCTTGACAATCCAACTCCTG
>CAINBI010000146.1 GCA_903846555.1 uncultured Pseudomonadota bacterium | reverse complement strand
GGGGTCAGACTCCATTGATTTATTGATTGTGAAAGCGATACAGCTCATTGGGTAAAACCTTTCAATTTGCAGCTGTAATAAGAAGCGTTTGTACATTGTATTTATGTTTAAAAGATGAAATCAATGGAGTCTGACCCCATTTATTTTCCAACTTACTGAACAATTTAATTGTGTCACGTCCCCTATTATTCTAGGTAACAGCTTGGTTTATGGGAATAACTTACCTGGATTTAAAATATTATTTGGGTCAAAGGTAAGTTTTACGGCTCGCATCAAATTCATAGTGACCTCATCAATCTCGCGCGAGATAAAGGGCCGTTTAGCCATACCCACACCATGCTCGCCAGAGAGCGTGCCTTGCAGTGAAAGCACTAAACTAAACACTTCATCCAAGCATGCATAAGCGCGCTTCATTTCATCTGCATTTTCTGGATTTACTAATAAATTTACATGGATATTGCCATTGCCCGCATGCCCAAAATTGACATTTGAAATTTGGTAATGCGCGGCCAACTTTTCCAAACCTGTCAGCAATTCTGGCAGGTGTGAAACAGGCACAGCAATATCTTCATTGATTTTTTTAGGTGCGATATCTTTAAGTAATGGTGATAACGCCTTACGCGCAGCCCATAAAGCTTTGGTGTCTTCAGCAGGTTTTGCCTCAATTAAACCATCAACTTGGCAGGCCAATATAATGGCCCCAGTAGCCTCAATAATTTCTTGCTGTGCGCCATCGACTTCTATCATCAAATAAGCTTTGGCATTTTCTGGCAATAGATTTTTATGGCGGCCACGAATAAGATTAAGCGCGCCATTATCTAAAAACTCCAAGGCACTTGGTGTGTAAGGCTGCGCCATAATGGCGGCAATGGCTTTTGCACAACTCAATGTATCGACAAATTCCGCCGTAATGCCGCCTGTATTCTTGGGTAGCGGCGTGAGTTTAAGTGTCGCCTCTACAATCACCGCCAGCGTCCCCTCTGAACCCACTAGCAAGCGCGTTAAATCATAACCAACCACACCTTTGCTGGTGTAGCAGCCCGTTTTAATAATATCACCACTACCAGTGACTGCTTTTAAGCCCAGCACATGATCACGCGCTACGCCGTACTTCACGGCATGCGGTCCTGCGGCACAAGTGGCTAGATTGCCGCCAATACTGCAATATGCTGCGCTTGATGGGTCTGGCGGCCAAAAGAAACCTACGCCTTTAATCGCATCTTGCAACTCTTGGTTCAACACGCCTGGCTCGACAATCGCCATACGGTTATCTGGATCAACACTGACAATCTGAGTCATGCGCTCCAGTGAAAGCACTACGCCACCAGCCTCTGGCACACTACCACCTGCGGTGCCAGTGCCACGTCCACGCGGCACAACTGGTACTTTATGTAGATTGCACAGCTTAATCACCGCTTGCACCTCTTCGGCATTCAGCGGAAAAACCACCGCAATGGGCGAGTGGAAAATACGCGAATTATCGTAAGCGTAAGCGTAGCAATCTACTGGATCGGTGAAAAGCCTGTCGCTTGGTAGCATGTGCTCTAATGCTAGAATAAAACGAGGATTGACCATTAGTTGCACTATCTTTTTTTAATGTAAAGGTCCGTAATCGTACCCTCTTTCATCTCTGCCGCGAAGCAAACGGTTTCTGATAACGTTGGGTGTGCATGAATTGTCAAACCTAAATCATGGGCATCTGCGCCCATCTCAATGGCCAATACGGCCTCGGCCAACAACTCTCCAGCATTCACACCTACGATACCTGCGCCTATCAGCCTATGGCTGGCTTTATCGAATATCAATTTAGTTGCGCCTTCAGTGCGTGCGATTGATATGGCGCGACCACTAGCGGCCCACGGGAATGAAGCTTTTTCGTACTCGATGCCTTTGGCTTTAGCTTCAATTTCGGTGACACCAGCCCAAGCGATTTCAGGATCAGTGTAAGCCACTGATGGAATTACCAGTGCCTGAAACTCAACCTTATGCCCCGCAATCACTTCTGCGGCGACTTTACCTTCATGCGTGGCTTTATGTGCCAGCATTGGCTGACCTACGATGTCGCCGATAGCAAAAATGTGTGGTACATTAGTGCGCATTTGTTTATCAACATTGATAAAACCCCATTCGTTTACCGCCACTCCAGCAGATTCTGCGCCTATATTTTTACCATTTGGGCGACGGCCAATAGAAACCAGCACGCGGTCGTATACTTGGGCTTCTTTAGGTGCTACCTTATTTTCAGCATCCAGACCTTCAAAACTGACATGGATACCATCTTTCTTGGCTTCCATTTTGACGACTTTGGTGGATAGCATAATACTTTCGAAGCGTTTTTCCATCCGTTTTTGTAAGGGTCGCACTAAATCGCGGTCGCAGCCTTGAATCAGCCCATCAGTAAACTCAACCACGCTAACTTTTGTGCCCATCGCATCATAAACTGTGCCCATTTCTAAGCCGATAATGCCGCCGCCAATCACTAACATGCGTTTTGGAATATCAGCCAAGGCTAATGCGCCAGTAGAATCCATAATGCGTTCATCGTCAGGCGCGCTAGGGAATTTTGTCGCTTGCGAACCAGCCGCAATAATGGCGTTATCGAATGAAACGGTGGTGATTTTGCCATCTGCGGCTGAACCATCGGTTAAAGTCACAGCAATTTGATTTGGACCAGTAAATTTACCCAGACCTTGCACCACGGTCACACCGCGTTGCTTGGCCATTGCGGATAACCCGCCAGTGAGTTTAGCAACCACGTCATTGGCTTTCCAATTGCGTAATTGCTCTAAATCAATATTGGGCGCGCTAAAACTCACGCCGTGATGCGCAGTTTCTTCAGCTTCGGTAATCACTTTGGCTGTGTGCAATAACGCTTTAGATGGAATACAGCCTACGTTTAAACAGACTCCGCCCAAGGTTGAATATCGCTCGATTAATACTACTTTTTTGCCCAAGTCCGCAGCGCGAAAAGCTGCGGTGTAACCGCCTGGGCCCGAGCCAAGTACAACTACATCGGCATGTAAGTCAGATGCTGGCATTGTCTGATGTGCACTGTTACTGGTCGTTGACGCCGCTTCGGTGATGGCTTGTGGTGCGGGGGTAGGAGTTGCTTGAATGGCTGCCGTTTGAATAGGCGCACTAATTGTTGTAGCGGCAGCATTTACTTCTACCAACAATAGCAAGCTCCCTTTAGCCACTTTATCACCCACTTTAACTTTGACATCTTTCACAGCGCCTGCGACAGAGGATGGAATATCCATAGACGCCTTGTCAGACTCCACTGTAATTAATGAATCTTCAACGGCGATCACATCACCAATTTTGACTAAAACCTCAATGACATCTACGCTATCAAAGTTACCAATATCTGGTACAAACACCTCTACGACATTGCTCATGCAAACCCTTTACGAAAACGTTTGTTATATTTACTGAGATTTTATCATCAAATATCACCTTTCAGCCTTGAAAATTAGCGACCAAGTAGTATGATTTAAGCATTAAAAAAACATGGGTATTTATGTCGCTTCTTAAAACCGTATTACAGCTCCTAAAGATGATTTTCGCCAAATTTTGGCAAATAATAACTTTGGTACTCGGATTTATATTTGGCTCAATGAACTACCAAGCGCCGATGTGGATGAAATGGTGCGGTAGTAAGCTTGCAATTACGGTCACGGCTATTCAACACAAACCAGTTAAAAGCTTAGGCATTATTACTTTAGTAGCTGCCTTAGGTGCTGTCGGTTGGCAAGGCTGGGCATGGTATCAGGCGCAACCTAAACCTGTGACTGTCAAAGTCACGGTTAAAGCGCCCGAAAGAACGCAGATAGAAGATAAGCTGCCACCAAATCCGCTTTCTGTGAGTTTTGATAGCTCCGTTGCGCCGATTGAGCTTGTAGGAAAGACCACCAATGCGGGCATTAGCGTGGCGCCTAAAATTGAAGGTGAATGGAAATGGGTCGCGGAAAATGAATTAAGGTTTCAGCCAAAAGCGGACTGGCCAGTCGGTGAGGTTTATCGCGTGAGCTTTAACGCTAAAGCGTTTACGCCTAAAACATTGCTGGATAAATGGGACTTTGAGTTTTCTGCGCCTCAATTTATGGTCTACCTTAATAAAGGTGAGTTTTATCAAGACCCAATCAATCCTGCAATGAAAAAAGTGGTGGTGAGCCTTAACTTTAGCCACCCTGTTGATGCCATTAAACTGGAAAAAAATATCCTGCTAAAAATGCGTGGCGCTAAATCCAGCTTACTCAGTTTCGGCGCTAACACCATTCCGTTTGTGGTGAGTTATGACAAACTAAAACTCAATGCTTACATTCACTCTGCGCCGCTTAGTATTCCAGCAGACGATAGTGTGATGGATGTGACGATTAATGAAGGCTTAAAAGCCAATGTTGGCGGCAAGCCGTTTACAACAGCGTTAACAGCAAGCGTCAACATTCCAGGTTTAAATAGCCTACTTATTAATGAAGTGAGCCCGATCGTAGTTTCAAATACGCAAAATGAGCCTGAGCAAATATTAGCACTCATCGCTACAGCCGCAATCAATGAAAAAGAGATTGCGACACACATTAAAGCTTGGGTATTACCTCGTAATAAGCTAAATAGCACGTCAGAAGAATTGAAAAAGCCTTACAACTGGGGCAATACGCAAGAAATAACGGCCGCACTATTGGCCGCATCGACACCACTCGCATTACAGATCACCCCATCAGAAATTGAGAATACTGAAACACATTCTTTCAAATACAAAGCGAATGTGGGTAGCTATATTTATGTGCAAATAGACAAAGGGTTGAAATCATTTGGCGGCTACCAATTAGGTCAGCTAGACGCACGTATTGTGCAGGTGCCGCCTTTTCCTGCCGAAGTAAAAATATTAAGCCAAGGCTCATTATTAGCCTTAAGTGGTGAGCGCAAGGTTGCAGTATTAGTCCGCGATTTACCTGGCGTACAAATGGAAGTCGGCCGTATTCTGCCGGGTCAATTACAGCATCTTATCTCGCAACGTAAAGGTAACTTTTCTGACCCAAGCTTTAATTATGGCTCGGTTGATGCCGACAATTTAAGTGAGCGCTTTGAAAAGAATATCCCATTACAACTCGTGCCTGGAAAAGCGCATTATGAAGCGTTGGATTTAAGCGAATATTTAAGTAAAGGCGAAGGCTTAAATAATAATCAGGATAAGCGCGGTGTATTCTTGCTCACGGTGCGAGGCTACAAGCCGACTGAAAACGCTTCTGGGGAACATGCCGATGCAAACACCAATGAGGCATTTTCAGATAGCCACGAAAATGAAGCGTCGGGCACACAAAACCCTGAACAATTTGTCGATAAACGAATAATCCTAGTCACCGATTTAGGTTTAATTGCCAAAAAAGAGTTGGATGGTAGCCAAGTTGTATACGTGCAATCAATTCATACTGGCTTACCCGTGGCTGGAGCTACGGTTGAAGTGATGGCTAAAAATGGTCAAGCAATATTCAGCCAAACCACAGACGCGAATGGTCGTGTGAAATTCGCAAAATTAGATGGCCTAAAACGTGAACGTTCAGCCATTTTGTATATCGTTAAAAATGCAGGTGATTTAAGCTTTTTACCGATTAATCATTATGATAGAAATCTGGATTACTCTCGTTTTGATGTGGGTGGCATACAGAATGCGGCCAGTTCAGATAGCTTGAATGCTTATTTATTCTCAGATCGCGGCATCTACCGGCCGGGTGACACTATGCACATAGGCATGATTGTTAAAACTACCTCTTGGGCAAAAGCATTAGAGGGCTTGCCATTAGAAGCCGAAGTGCTAGATGCTCGCGGCTTAACTGTTAAAAAACAAACTGTGCGGCTTGCTGCTGGCGGCTTTAACGAGTTGGAATATAAAACCTTAGAAACCTCACCAACGGGTATTTACACGGTGAATTTGTACTCGGTCAAAGATAATAACGCTTATCAACAATTAGGCTCAGTCGCGGTAAAGGTGCAGGAATTTTTACCAGACCGCATGAAGGTCAAAGCACTGTTTGCGAAAGACACCACACTGTACCCAGAAAATACTGAAGGCTGGCTTAACCCTAAAGACTTAAAAGCCAATATTAACGTGCAGAATTTATTTGGCACGGCGGCAGAAAATCGTCGTGTAACGGCAACGCTTACGCTAAGCCCTGCTTACCCCGCTTTTTCGCAATATAAAGACTATGCATTTTACGACCCACTGCGGGCAAAAGAAGGTTATAGCGAAAAGTTAAGCGATGAAACCACTAATGCGCAAGGGGTTGCCGAGTTTAAATTGGGCTTGGATAAATATACCAAAGCTACTTATCGACTCAATATCGTTGCACAGGCTTATGAAGCTGGTGGCGGACGTAGTGTTTCAGCCGAAGCCGCAACGCTAATCTCTGAACAGCCTTATCTGATTGGCTTTAAAGCCGATGGCGATTTAAATTACGTGTCTAAAGCCAGTCAACGTGACATTAACCTGATTGCAGTCAATTCAATCTTGCAGAAAGTAGCGGCCGACGGTTTGAGCTTGAATTTAATCGAACGCAAATATGTATCGGTACTCACTAAACAAGGTAACGGCACATTTAAATATGAATCCCGTAAAAAAGAGGTCTTAGTCAAAACAACGCCTTACGCCATTAAGGCTGCGGGCAATAGTTTAGCGCTTGCCACAGATGTACCGGGTGACTTTGCTTACGTGCTTAAAAATAAAGATGGTTTAGAGCTTAACCGTGTGGAATATAGCGTGGCGGGGCTAGGCAATGTCAGCCGATCACTTGAAAGAAACGCAGAGCTCCAATTGGTATTAGATAAAAAAGACTACGTGCCGGGCCAAGATATTAGCGTGAGCATCCGCGCACCTTACGTTGGCGCAGGGCTAATTACGATTGAACGCGATAAAGTCTATGCGCAACAATGGTTTAAGGTAGATACGCAAGCTTCAGTGCAAAAAATAAAACTGCCCGCAGACTTTGAAGGCAATGGCTATGTGAGCGTGCAATTTGTGCGCGATCCAAGCTCTGATGAAATATTCACCAGCCCGTTATCTTATGGCGTAGTGCCATTTGTCACCAGCTTGGCACAACGCACCAATGTGCTTAAACTCACCAGCCCAAGTCTTATCAAACCAGGCCAAGTACTTAAAATGAAATTGGAAGCAGCTAAACCAGGCCGTGCAGTTGTGTTTGCGGTAGATGAGGGCATTTTACAAGTCGCAAGGTATAAAAACCCCGATGCTTTAGGCTACTTTTTCCAGAAACGTCAATTAGAAGTTTCCACATCGCAAATTCTAGATTTGATATTGCCTGAGTTCACAAAAATCATGTCAGCCGCCGCGCCAGGTGGCGATGCAGATGGTGCATTAGGCAAACATCTTAATCCATTCAAACGCAAGACCGACAAACCAGCCGTGTATTGGTCAGGCATTGTCGATGTGGCAGGCTCAAAAGAGTTTGAATATACCGTGCCAGATACGTTTAACGGTAAAATGCGCCTGATTGCCGTGATGGTGAATGACTCCAGCATCGGCATTACCACTGGCGATGCCACGGTGCGCGGTGATTTTGTACTATCACCCAATGCGCCGCTAACTGTCACGCCTAGTGATACGTTTGATGTAAGCGTAGGCGTGGCCAATAACGTAAAAGGCTCTGGTAAAGATGCGGCTGTAACGCTTAGTCTAGCGGCCTCACCAGCCTTTGAATTAGTCGGCACGGCCAAACAAACGCTCAAAATTAGTGAGATGCGCGAAAGCTCTGCACTATTCAAACTTAAAGTGCGTGAAGGCTCAACCGCTAAATTAGGTTCTGCGCGGCTAGAGTTTGTGGCTAGCATAGGCGAGAAATCAGCCAAGTTAGGCACAGAGATTAGCGTCCGTCCAGCAACGCCACACCTCACTATCGTACAAACGGGTAGCTTTAAAGGTGATACGCAAATCATCGTTAAGCGCGATATGTTTAGCGAGTATCGCAAACAACAAGCCAGCATTTCACCATTGCCATTAGTAGCTACTGGAGGCCTGTTGGATTATTTAAGCAACTACGAGCATAGCTGTACTGAGCAATTAGTCAGCCAGGTAATGCCGCTCATCGTGCTTAAAAAGCGCCCTGAATTACTTGCCAGCATTGGAACAAGCAAGAATGCTAATTTTAACAATGCATTAAGTGTATTACGCTCACGCCAAAATGCGGAAGGTGGCTTTGGCTTATGGGATGCTAGCGTACAGGCCGACGAATTTGCCAGCACTTACGCCGTGCATATGCTGTTAGAAGCGCGCGACCATGCAAACGTAGGCGAGGCGATTCCTGCTGACATGCTTAAACGCGGTTTAGACTATTTGCAAACCTTAGCAGCAAGTCCGGCGAATAGCCTAAACGATGTGCGCGTTCGGGCTTACGCAAGCTATCTACTTACTCGCGAAGGCACAGTTACCACGCCTTTGCTGGCAAGCTTACGCAGTACATTGGATGCAAAAGTATTAACGGATGCCAGCTTTAAAGAATGGCGCTCAGATTTAACGGCGGCGTACTTGGCGGCAAGTTACCAATTGCTGCAACAACATCCACTGGCCAATGAGCTCATCAGCAAACCCATTAAGTTGCTTGGTGCTAGCAAGCAAAGCGCTATTTATGGTCATTATTACGATGATGTTGTACGCAACGCACAAACACTATATTTGGTATCGCGCCATTTCCCTGACCGTGTAAAAGACATCAATGCAACGGGCTTAAACAACATCATGCAGCCAATTTCTGCTGGGCGTTACAACACGCTGTCATCGTCTTATGCGCTATTGGGTTTTGATGCTTATGCAAATGTAGCTGGTACAAAAGTAGTTGCACAAATGGGCATCAGCAGCATTGATAAACAAGGCAAAGTAACGGCACTAAAATTGCCAGAAAACATCATGCCCGTTGTGAACTTTGCGCCCAATACCGCACGTTTAAAATTTCAAGGGCCTAGCGAATTGCCGTTGTTTTATGCTGTTACAGAATCAGGCTTTGATGTAAAAGCGCTGGCAAACGCATTAAAACAAGGCTTGGAAATTATTCGTGAATACACTGACGATAAAGGCGCCGCACTTAAATCAGTCATTATGGGGGATGAAATTACCGTACATATCAAAATACGTTCTATAGACGGCAATGTAGACGATGTGGCGATTGTCGATTTATTGCCCGGCGGTTTTGAACCAGTGTTGCAAGCTAAAGTGAGCGAAACCGATACGTCTATTTCACAAGGCGCTGAGAATGATGCTGAAAATGAGGGTGAAAATAGCGCTCCAGAAATATCTAGCTGGACTAGCCCTCTAGGCATAGGCGGTGGGTGGCAACCAAGCTATGCCGATATTCGTGAAGATCGTGTTGTATTTTACGGCGTGGTAACAAATACCATTACCGAATTTACTTACAAAATCAAAGCGACGAATAGCGGACAGTTTGTCGTGCCGCCAGCTTATGCAGAGTCTATGTATAACCGCTTACTACAGGCGCGCTCGTTGCCATCTAGCATTGCCGTGGGTCGTGCTGGTAAATAACGAATAGCAATGCATTGATTGAAATACTCAAACGGGGATTAGCGTTTATTAAGCCGAAATCTAGCTTGATCATAAAAATGCTAATCTCCGCAGCTGTAATAGCCATAATGCTATTGACACTGCGTTTATTCCCAAAACCTGCCCTAGCCGACTTAATCCCCCACTCCACCGCCATTTATGCGGCTGACAGCACATTATTACGCTTAACCCTTGCTGAAGATGCTCAATACCAATTATGGGTACCACTGGCAGACATCGCCCCCAATGCCATTGAAGCCGCAAAACATTATGAAGATCGCTATTTTGATTGGCATTTTGGCGTAAATCCTATTGCACTGCTACGCGGCATACTTCGTACTTATTCAGGCAGCTCACGCCAAGGCGCTTCGACAATCACCATGCAGCTAGCGCGAGGCTTGTATGGTATTGATTCTCGCAGTATTTTAGGAAAAGTGAAGCAAATACTTGCCGCTATTTGGCTAGAGTGTCGTTATTCTAAACATGAAATTTTAGAAGCCTACTTAAACATAGCGCCCTATGGCGGCAACATAAAAGGCATCGCCACAGCCAGTTTATTTTATTTTAATAAGCCAGCGAGTCGCTTAAATCTACCAGAAGCAATGACGCTAGCGGTGATTCCACAAAATCCCAATAAGCGTTTAAGCATCACTAACAAAAATGCCATGCTTAATGAAGCACGCACACGGTTGTGGAGAGACTGGCTAAACAGTCATCCGCAAGATGTCCAATACGATGCAGATATGGCCTTGCCTGCCAAGTCATTAAAAATTACAAAAAAAATAAGTAGCTCAAATCTACCATTTTTGGCCCCACATTTTACGGATGCCCTGCTAGCGGAAAATCATCGCCAATCAACCATCCAATCTGGCTTAAATATCCACGCTCAAGCGACCTTAGAGCGCATGATTACCCGCTATATTGCCAACAATAAAAACCTAGGTATCAATAACGTGAGCGCCATGCTGTTCGATGCAAAAACCATGCAGGTCAAAGCATTGGTTGGCTCAGCGGATTATTTTAATCCTGAGATTGATGGGCAGGTAAACGGCACGGCGGCTAAGCGATCACCCGGCTCGACATTAAAGCCTTTCATTTACGGCCTTGCGATGGATCAAAGCCTCATTCATCCAGCCAGCATCTTAAAAGACGCACCCACCAGCTTTGGGCCTTACAGCCCAGAGAACTTTGATGGCAGATTTGTCGGGCCGATTACTGCGGCAGACGCACTTATTCGCTCACGCAACATACCCGCCGTGAGTTTGGCATCAAGGCTCAGCCAACCAAGTTTGTATGATTTTTTAAAAAATGCTGGGGTGAGTCATTTAAAGAGCGAGTCGCACTACGGCCTTGCATTAGCGCTGGGTGGTGGCGAACTTACAATGGAAGAGCTTGTGAGCTTATACGCCATGTTAGCGAATCACGGGCGCTTCAAACCATTTAGTTTAACAAGAGATAATTCCCCTATTTTTCCATTACTCAGTGAAGAGTCGGCTTATATCACGCTGGATATGCTGCGCCAAAACCCACGCCCTGATTCAGGTGAGCCAGACAAATATAAAACCGCTTGGAAAACAGGTACCTCTTGGGGGTTTCATGACGCATGGACGATAGGCGTAAGCGGCAACAACGTGCTAGCCATTTGGGTAGGTAATTTTGATGGTAAACCCAACCCTGCTTTTATTGGCATTAAATCCGCAGCACCATTGTTTTTTCAGATTTTAGACAGTTTACGCCATCAACGATTATTAAACTCACAATCAGAATTAGAATTAGAAGCCATGCCGCCACGCACTTTAACCAAAGTGATGGTATGTACTGCCAGTGGCGATTTACCTAATCAATACTGCTCAAAGCTCAGTGAAACTTGGTTTATCCCAGGAAAATCGCCAATTAAAGTCAGCACACTACACAGACCTGTTTACTTTGATAACACCACCAACCAAGTGGTTTGCGGTGCAGGTGTAAATACGCGTGAAGAAATTATTGAATTTTGGGATTCAGACATGCTGCGTTTATTCCGTGAAGCGGGCATGCCACGCCGCATACCACCAACTTTGCCGCCAGAGTGCAGCAACAAAACCAAGCAAACAACTGACGATAAACCACAAATCACTTCACCTCTTAAGGGAGTGGTCTACACCATACGCCTAAGCAAACCAGAAGCCATCGCACTTAAAGCCAGCAGTGGCGGCCTAGGTACAATTTATTGGTTTGCAGATAATAGCTTTATCGCAAAAAGTGAAGCTGGCGCGGGCGTGCCGTGGTCGCCACAACAAGCGGGACATTATATTTTACGTGTGGTGGATGAGGCAGGCCAAGCGGATAATCGTGAAGTAGCGGTTGAATTTGTGCCTTGATGGTAAGCGTCCAACGCCACCACACCAACCCCCGCATAATTTATGCTAACGCTTTCCTCAGCGGCAACAACTCATCAATCCGACCATTGGGCCAAGTAGGCAGTTTTTCTAAAGTATCCTTCAGCCAAGCATGAGGGTCTAAG
>CAINBI010000145.1 GCA_903846555.1 uncultured Pseudomonadota bacterium | reverse complement strand
GTGAAATAAATAAAACCAATTATATCATATAGTTAAAGTCAATATGCGGTTGCTTTTATGCAAAATTCAGGTTGTCATTTGTCATGGGGAAATATAAATCCAGAAAGTGCGGAAATTTAGGGGGATTTATAGAAGTGCCCTTAAGTATTTTTAACACGAACAGATCGATTTAAATAGCTTGTCCAAATAGCAACAACTATACCAGCGGCGATTACGCCAGAAATATTCTGATCATCTAATTGCCATGTATCTAGAGTTGAGGCTGGCACAATAATTAATTCGCAAAATACGGCTATTGGACCTGTAATCCACAACATTTTTTTGTTAATGAAACAACTTCTGGCTTACGCTGATTAATTAGTGCATAAAGCATATAAAGTTTGAATACAAATACAAATGTAAATATGGTATCTAGCAAAAATTTGTAATTTTGCCACTGACTATTAGTTACAATATTTGGATTTGCGTGTTCTTGAATGGAAAATGTTCCCAATAAAAAAAGTGGCTCTAATACTAGAGAGATTGAATATGTAACTACTAATAACAACAACCAACCGCCAATACCTGACAGATATTTTTTATTGTTCATTTTTTCTTATCTTTAAGTGGACATACACATACTACTAGAACTACTACTTAAATTCTTAATATATTCTGAGCATGTAAATGTAAACATGCTATAACTCGTCACAGACATCCCTCAACCCCACCAAATTTTTTCAGCCAAGTAGTTGGGCAGATTTCTGCCCACACAGTTATATCAAATTGCCGTGGGCAACTAACTACCACCCTACGTTATCAATCAAACCTCAACTTTAACACCGCTAGAGGCCGCATGAATACTTGCCTGCAAAGCGGCACAATTGGCCTTTGCATCAGCAAAATCCAGCAATGGCGTCTTATCATTCAACACACAATCACTAAAATGTTCAATTTCTAAATTAAAGTGGTTGCTAGGCGCAAAGCGTTCTTCGGCGTATGTTCCATCTTCTAGCGCCCAGCTAATCACAGGCACATCGTTTTGAAACACCCAGGCGGCGTGGCACTTTACCCAGCCTTTGGTGCCAATGATTTCGTATTCGGATTTACGTGAGCGTTCAAAGCTGACGTCAAAATGGCCGAATCGGGCGCGGCCTTCGCTGTCGTTGCCAAAGTCTAATATGCCGCTGGTGACGATATCTGCGCCAGCTGGGTTAAATTTGGCATGGGCGATTACTGAAACTGGTTCGGCTGGTTTGCCGTTTTTTGAGGCGTTAGCTAGCCCAAAGCACCAACGCAAAGTATGAATGGCATAAGGGCCAATATCCCACATGACACCGCCGCCATGTTCTACACTGCTGGCAATGCGGTACATGCGATTAGGCTTCATTAAAAATGAATAACTGGCACGCACCGATAACACATCGCCGATTAAGCCAGATTCCACAAGCGCTTTTACCCGCGCGTGTTGCGGATGAAAGCGATACATAAAGCCTTCCATCAATTTGACCTTATTTTTAATGGCGGCTTGTTCAATCGCTTCAATATCCGCCACGGTGAGCGCCATCGGCTTTTCAATCAGCACATGTTTGCCGGCGTTAATGGCTTTTAGCGCCCATTCCACATGCTCGTGATTGGCCATTGGGCAATACACGGCTTGTATATTGACATTGTTAATCAGCGCTTCCATATCGTCGTAACATTGCACGCTGTTTACATGGCAGGGCGCATACTTTTCTAAAGTAGCTTTTGCCGCACCCGCTCGGCGGCTGGCGATGGCGACTAATTGCGAATTGGGCGCCTCTATTATGGCGGGCAGTAGGCGCTCATTAACCCGCGCTGCGCCTAAAATTCCCCAGTTTAATTTTCTATCTGATGTCATTTTTGCTGATGTCATTTTTTCTTTCTAAAAAAACCTTTGCACGAGCACATTTAAACCAAAAAAAACATCAACTTCGTCATTCCCGCGTAGGCGGGAATCCAGTTGACTTGTTGATTCGCCTAGATTCCCGCCTACGCGGGAAAGACGATGATTGGGGATTTAAATTAAATTTAGGTTAATTTAGCTTCGTGCAAAGGTCTTACAAATAAATGCTTAAATGGATTCTTGCACAAACCATTTAATGCTACAGCCTATGCTGGCAATTTGCTCTTTAGGGCCTTGCTGAGTTTGTGCAATCATTTTCATGGCGTTAAATAAATCGCGCTGATTGCCAATTGGCGGTTCGCTGCGACCTGCGGCATCAAACCTACCGCGATATTGCAACTCTAAATTAGCGTTAAATCCAAAAAAATCTGGCGTGCAAACCGCGCCATAAGCTTTTGCCACTTCTTGCGTATCGTCTAACACGTAAGGAAACGGGAAGTTAAACAACTTCGCTTCTTCTTTCATACGCTCATAAGAATCGTCAGGGTAATTTTCAGTGTCGTTACTTTGAATGGCAATGGTGTTAATGCCATGTTGCTGTAACTCGCGGCAATCTGCCACCAAGCGCGTTTTAATGGCTTTTACGTAAGGGCAGTGATTACAGATAAACATCACCAACAGGCCGTTTTTACCAACGCTATTGGCTAAAGTATAACGTTTGCCATCTACGCCAAGTAAATCAAAATCAGCAGCAGGTTGACCAAAATTACACATCGGGGGATTTAAGCTAGCCATTTTTTTCTCCTTAATTTCGTTATACTTATTTGCTGTCTTTTTTGCTGTCTAACTGATGAGATTTTTGCGCGAAGTAACTTTTATCTCGTACAAAGCGCCTCATTGATAAGACCTATTTTATATGACTACATTACAACCACCGTAACGATTACAGTATCGATTATAGTATCACTTTTGTTTTCACATTTCTCTTTCATTTCGAGATCATCAATTCATGGCAAATCTACGCTTTTACACAAATAATCCTTTGGCTTTGGGCGTCACGATTCAACTCTCAGAAAGTGCCGCAGCGCATGCCACGCGCGCCTTGCGTTTAAATGTAGGCGATAGCGCTATTGTGTTTAACGGCGATGGTTTTGACTATGACTGCGAATTAAGCTCTATTCATAAAAACACCGTATGCGCCATTATCACCGCAGCGCATCAAGTGAACAATGAATCCCCATTAAATATCACGTTGCTGCAAGCCATTTCCAGCGGTGACCGCATGGATTTCACCATTCAAAAAGCCGTGGAACTGGGCGTTACAAAAATACAACCAATTTCCAGTCAGCGTAGCGTAGTCAAACTTTCAGCAGAGCGTGCAGAAAAACGCACTGAACATTGGCAAAATATTGCCATTTCTGCCTGCGAACAATCTGGCCGCGCCGTGGTGCCACAAGTCGCTGCGCCTATGAGCTTGCAACAGTGGCTGGCGGCTAATCCGCAAGGCAATGTCACAAGATTACTACTTAACCCAGTAGGCGCATTGCGCTTGGCAGAATTAGCTAAACCTAACGATGAAACCCAATTGCTGATTGGCGCTGAGGGCGGTTTAGCGCAATTTGAAATTGACTCTGCCGCCAACCACGGCTTTCAATCCATCGTGCTAGGGCCGCGAATTTTACGCACTGAAACTGCCGCACTAACGACCATTTCTGCCATGCAAACTTTGTGGGGTGATTTTTAATGGGCTTAGATACGGTTGAAGTTGTATTGTGGGCAGAGAAAACTTTTGATTTGCATCTGCCAGATAATGAAGTGAGCTTGATATATACCGTAGGTGAATTTTGTGACTATTTATCAAATAAATTAATACTAAAACATGGCTTCAAATCTGTACCAAGTCACGAAACTATATTAAATCAGCTTACGATAATGTTAATTAAAAACTATGGCATAAAACCTGAAAAAATCTCTAGGGATGCAAGGTTCATTCAAGACTTAAATTTACAATAAACACAGAGCATTCAAATAAGTTTGTATTTTTAACATTTAAAATATATAATTTTGTAATTATTACATTTTATTTAGATTGTTAGGTAGCTATTGATATGTCACTGGGTTCATCTATCAGAAAAAGGCGGAAATCGCTAAAGATCACCCTGCAAGCGCTTGCCAGCCAAGTAAGCGCTGATGCTGGCAATTTGTCACGCATTGAGCGCGGCGAGCTGGGTGTTTCTGAGGCTCTGTTACGTAAAATTGCGGTGGCTTTAACTTGCACGCCAGCTTATCTTTATACACAAAGTGATGTGCCTGTCACTGCGCTCACAGCTCAAGAAAATCGTCAGCCTTATTTAGCTGGCTTGCCACAATCTATTGACGCTAATAAACCTAACGCTAAAGACTTTGTGCAATGGTTTCGGTCTGCCACGCCTTATATTCACGCGTTTGGCGGCCGCACTTTTGTGATTGCTTTTGGCGGCGAAGTGGTCGACCAGAAGCAATTTGTGGCTTTGTCGCACGATTTAAACTTGCTTGCCAGCCTTGAAGTGCGGCTGGTTTTAGTCCACGGTGCGCGTCCACAAATTGAAAAACGCTTACGCCGCGATAAGCTTTCACCCAAATTTGTGAATGGCTTGCGGGTGACTGACGATGCCGCCATGGAGGCGGTAAAAGAAGCCAATGGCGCGATTCGGGTAGAAATCGAAGCACTGCTTTCTATGGGCTTGGTCAATTCGCCTATGCAGGGCGCAGATATTCGCGTGGCGAGTGGTAACTTTGTAACGGCAAAACCGCTGGGCGTGCGCGATGGTGTTGATTTGCAACATACCGGCGAAGTGCGCAGAGTGGATGCCGTTGGCATACAAAAACGTTTAGATGACGGCGAGTTAGTAATGCTATCTCCGCTCGGTTATTCGCCCACAGGTGAGGCATTTAACCTGAGTTTGGAAGATGTGGCCGTGAGCGCAGCGATTGCGCTAGATGCTGATAAGCTGATATTTTTGATGGATTCTGAAGGGGTGCATAATTTACGCGGCGAATTATTAGGTGAAATGACCGCAGAAAAAGCCAAAAACCTGCTTAAAAATATTCAAAATCGTGAGCAAGAAAACGAGCTGGCAATTAACATTTCTGAAGACATCAATTATTATTTACCAGCCGCAGTGCGGGCTTGTGAGCATGGCGTGGCAAGAACGCATTTAATTAGCCGCCACATAGACGGCGCCATTATTCAAGAGCTATTTACGCTGGATGGTATAGGCACGATGGTGACAGAATTAAGCTTAGAAAACATGCGGCAAGCGAATATAGACGACGTAGGCGGCATTTTGAAACTCATCGAGCCGCTAGAAGCCAAAGGCTTTTTAGTGCGGCGCGGACGTGAGCATATTGAAATGGAGATTAACCATTTTTATGTGATGGAGCATGGCAACCGCATTATTGGTTGCGCCGCCCTCTACCCCTTTGCGGCAGAACGCACCGCCGAATTTGCTTGCTTGGCGATTGACCCTGTTTATAGGGGCAGTGGTCGTGGTGATAGATTGTTTTACTACTGCGCAGAACAAGCCAAAGGGTTAGGCTTTAAGAGCTTGTTTTGCCTGACCACGCGTACCGAACACTGGTTTTTAGAGCGTGGTTTTGTTGAGCAGAACGTTGAACAATTGCCCATAGAAAAACAAAAGCTGTATAACTTTCAGCGAAAATCCAAGGTATTTAGCAAAGCGCTTTAATATCTTTTGCAAGATTTTTTACAAGTTCTATTGTAAGCCCCTTACATGCAGCTAAATTGACTGAAATTTTAAATAAAATCACCCATTATCGCCCAAAACACCTGCCCTGAGAGGCCCGTCCCTATTGCCTCTCAGGGCAGGTGTTTTGAGCGTTTTTAGTTGAAATATCCACCTCCATTTATCCAACTTAATCGCACAATTTGCTCAACTTAAAAATATAAGGCAAGACAATGTAAAAACTTCACAATCATTCGTTAAACTTTTAACTTAATTTACAAAACACTTACCGCCATTTTTAGTTACAATTCTACCCATTGAAAATTAACTTAGCGGATTGACTAAATGACCGCAAGCAACCTTAAGAGCACACTCATGTTAAACAAAACCCCTGCCACCCAAAAAGCGCAAACGCTGGCTGAAGCACTGCCCTACATCAAACGTTTTTTTGATAAAACCATCGTCATTAAATACGGCGGAAACGCCATGACTGATGATCATCTTAAACAGTGCTTTGCGCAGGACGTGGTATTACTCAAGCTGGTTGGCATGAACCCTGTTGTAGTGCATGGCGGCGGCCCGCAAATCAATGAAATGCTAGATAAACTCGGTAAAAAAGGTGAGTTTATTCAGGGTATGCGCGTGACCGATGCCGAAACCATGGACGTGGTTGAAATGGTGCTTGGCGGTCAGGTCAATAAAGAAATCGTTAACCTGATAAATCGGCATGGCGGCAAAGCGGTTGGCTTAACTGGGCAAGATGGTAATTTTATTCATGCCCATAAATTACTGATAGATGATATGAGCGACCCGACAAAAAAGATTGATATTGGTCAAGTCGGTGAAATTACTGCGATTGACCCAAGCATTATCAACTTTTTAGATAGTGGCGATTTCATTCCAGTGGTTGCGCCTATCGGCGTGGGTGAAAATGGTGAAACTTATAATATCAATGCCGATGTTGTGGCTGGAAAGTTAGCCGAAATATTAGGCGCAGAAAAGTTGATTTTATTGACCAACACCCCTGGCGTGCTAGATAAAGATGGGCAATTACTCACCGGCTTAACACCGAAACAGATTGATGATTTATTAGCCGATGGCACGCTTTCTGGCGGCATGCTGCCTAAGATCAGTTCGGCACTAGATGCGGCCCGTAGCGGTGTTAAATCTGTGCACATTATTGATGGCCGCGTTGAGCATGCACTGTTGTTAGAAGTGCTGACGGATGAAGGTGTGGGTACGCTGATTAAGGCGAAGTAATTTGTCTTTAATAAGCAGCAAAACTAAAGTCTGGATATTTGATTTAGACGATACTTTGCATAATGCCTCAGCGCATATTTTCCCTGTAATGAATCGTGCTATGACGCAATACATCATGGATACGCTAGATTTAGACGAACCTGCCGCCCACAAAATTCGCCAGCATTATTGGCGAATTTATGGCGCAACACTGAAAGGTTTAATGCGCCATCACGGCACCGATCCTGATCACTTTTTGCTTGAAACACATCGTTTAATGGACTTGCCTGAAATGGTTATTCAAGTGAAACGCTTGCGCCACATGCTACAAAATCTCTCTGGGCGTAAGCTGGTATTCACTAATGCGCCGCGTGATTATGCCCTACGTGTGCTTGAAATTATGGGAATCGCCGATTGCTTTGAGTTGATTTTCAGCGTGGAATCGACCAAGTTTCACGCTAAACCTTCAGTACGCGGTTTTCAAATGTTGCTAAAAACCATCAAAGTAAAAGCCAGCGACTGCGTGATGCTAGAAGATAACTTGCCAGCACTTATGACAGCAAAACGGCTAGGCATGAAAACAATCTGGATTACAAAAAAAATACAAAAACCTAATTTTGTGGATTATCGACTGAGTGGAGTGTTAGCACTTACTCACATTAAGCTATAATCAGGATGTAATTAGACCAACATTGGTGAGGGAATA
The DNA here is from genome assembly GCA_903846555.1 of uncultured Pseudomonadota bacterium. Classification (GTDB taxonomy): domain Bacteria; phylum Pseudomonadota; class Gammaproteobacteria; order Burkholderiales; family Methylophilaceae; genus Methylotenera. The sequence continues at coordinate 5,524 of CAINBI010000145.1, read as the reverse complement.
AACATGGCAGGCGAACGCAAACAACAAATATTAGAAACGCTGGCAAAAATGCTGGAATCGCCTAAGCGCGAAAAAATTACCACAGCCTCACTCGCTGCAAAATTAGAAGTCAGCGAAGCCGCGCTTTATCGCCACTTTGCCAGTAAAGCGCAAATGTTTGAAGGCTTAATTGTGTTTATCGAAGAAACGATTTTTGGCTTAATTAACAAAATTAGCACCGAAGAAACCGAAGGCTTAAGACAAGTGCAACGCATTATCACCATGTTATTAGTGTTCGCCGAAAAAAACCCAGGCATGTCACGCGTGCTGATAGGCGACGCATTGGTGAATGAAGACGAAAAATTACAATTACGCATTAACCAACTATATGACCGAATTGAAGTCACACTCAAACAAAGCCTGCGTATTGCCGAAACGCAAACCGCGAATATAGGCAATGCAGAAGCGCAGGCCAACTTGATGGTGTGCTACGTTTTAGGACGCTGGCATCAGTTTGCAAAAAGTGGTTTTAAACGAAAACCAACTGAGTTTGCCCAACACCAGATTACAGCACTTATTAACACTTAAATACACCACTTAGCCATTTGGGCTTTTCTGCCAAATAGCGCTAGCGAATAGTACTGGAGAAATATCTTGCAAGGTACGATGTTTGGTTTTACTGAGGCGCAGATTACTGAATTTGGCATGACCTACGGCGTGGGCGGCTTAATGCTGCTGATGCTATTCATCGTCGGACATCTTGCCTGGGAGTCTAAAGCTGGAAAATTTGGCACCTTCGCCTTATTTCTAGGCCTAACATTTGGCATGGTGGGCTATGTAGCAAAGTACATCATTAAATATAAACTAGGGATTGGATAATCGCTTGGTCGCCAAAACTACAGCACAAAACTATTAACGCCATTTCGTTCCCGACACGGAACCCAGGAAAAGCCCTTGCGAGAGTGAATCTCAAAAACAAACTCCAAAGCCACTGGATTACAAGTCAAACACGGAATGACGGAGTTGAGAGATTTTGATTTCACCCTGGCTAACACGCCTGCGCTGCTCAGCTTCATGGGAGTTGTCGGCAACACGACTATAGCAAGCAGCGCTTACATCAACTTCCACTGCAAAACCTGCCCCGCCCGCAACGGCACTAATACTTCACCTGGCACATCCCCATCAAACGGCAAACTCTCAGGCACTTTCCAACTTTCTTTCACCAAGGTTATCTGCTCTTTATTTCTCGGCAAACCATAAAAATCCGCCCCATAAAAACTAGCAAACCCCTCTAACTTATCCAATGCATTCGCCGCATCAAACGCTTCTGCATAGAGTTCAATCGCCGTATGCGCGGTGTACATTCCAGCACAACCACAAGCATTTTCTTTGGCTGATTTTGCATGCGGTGCGCTATCTGTACCCAAGAAAAATTGAGCGCTGCCTGAAATTGCAGCTTTAACTAAAGCCACGCGATGCTCTTCACGCTTTAAAATCGGTAAGCAATAATGGTGCGGCTGAATACCACCTTTGAACATGTCGTTACGGTTCATCAATAAATGATGTGCGGTAATGGTTGCGGCGATATTATTCGGCGCTTCTGTTACAAAATCTGCCGCATCTTTAGTGGTGATATGCTCAAACACTATTTTTAACGCTGGAAACTTTTTTAGCAAAGGAATCATGTGGCGCTCAATAAATACGCGCTCACGGTCAAACACATCAACCTCCGCATCGGTCACTTCAGCATGCGCCAGCAAAGGCAAGCCTAGTTTTTCCATTTCAGCTAAAGCTTTCACGCAATAATCTAAATGAGTGACACCAGAATCTGAATTGGTCGTTGCGCCCGCCGGATATAGCTTAACGCCATGAATAATGCCGCTGGCTTTGGCCTGCGCGATGTCTTCTGCTGAAGTATTATCAGTGAGATATAGAGTCATCAGCGGCTCAAAGCTCATGCCTTGCGGCAGCGCATCTAAAATACGCTGACGATAAGCCGCCGCCAATGCCGTTGTGGTGACTGGCGGACGTAAGTTGGGCATGACAATCGCGCGTGCAAATTGCTTTGCGGTGTCTGGCAACACGGCTTTTAAGGCTGCGCCATCACGCAAGTGTAAATGCCAGTCGTCTGGGCGAGTGATTGTGAATGTGTTCATTTGTGTATTAGTCATTTTTATATGCTTAAAGATTGTTTTTTGCGGCATCAGCTTTAAGGCTTAACGCACATTCGTAAAGAACATTTTTCTTTTCATTGGTAATTTCAGTCGCTAATTTCACTGCCTGTTTAAGTGGCAAATCGGCCAACAGTAATTTTAAAACGCGCACGGTTTCTTTAGATATTTCTATCGCTTCTTTTACTGCGGCAGCTTCTACCAGCAATACAAACTCGCCGCGTTGCTGGTTGGCATCGGCTTTCAGCCAAGCTTCTGCATCTTGTAGCGTGCAGCTATACATTGTTTCAAAGGTTTTGGTGATTTCACGAGCAACGGTAATGCGCCGCTCTGCGCCTAACACATTAGCCATGTCAACAATGCTTTCTATAATGCGATGCGGGGCCTCATAAAACACCAGTGTGACAGTTTGTGTTTTTAGCAGATCCAAGGCTTTACGTCTGGCTGCGCCACTGGCGGGCAAAAAGCCGTGAAACAGAAAGCCATTTTGGACAATGCCGCTGGCAGAAAGCGCCGCAATCACAGCACTGGCACCTGGAATTGGCACGACTTTTACACCAGCCTTGCGCACAAAATCAACCACTACTGCGCCCGGGTCGCTAATGCCTGGCGTGCCAGCATCTGTCACCAAGGCGATATTTTCACCCGCTTTTAATTGTAGTAATAGTTTTTCAGCGGATTGGTGTTCATTATGCTCATGCACCGCGATGAGCTTTTTGCTGATAGCAAAATGCGATAATAAGCCTGATGTGTGGCGGGTATCCTCAGCGGCAATAGCATCCACTGATTTAAGCGTTTCTAAAGCCCGCAAAGTAATGTCGCTTAAATTACCGATTGGCGTTGCCACCACATATAATGTGCCGTAGTTGTGACTGAGTTCATTTGGACTTAATTTTTTCATACCTGAAAGTTTAACGCCTAGCGGGTCTATCGCCTATGAAAATCAATCAAAATAACGCAGGCTTAGCGGCAGAAAAAATGGCTGCAGCTTATTTAATGAATCATGGCCTTAAAATAATCGTGCAAAACTATCACTGCCGTTTTGGTGAAATTGATTTGATTATGAAAGACGGTAAAACATTGGTGTTTATTGAGGTCAGGCTAAGGTCTAACAGAAAATTCGGTAGCGCCGCCGCCAGCATTACGCCACAAAAACAACAAAAATTGATTTTAACTGCACAAACATATCTTCAAGATTTTTCTAGGCAGCATGGCGATTGCCCATGCCGTTTTGATGCCATTTTGATGGACAAAGCCGATGCCAGCCACATTGAATGGCTGCGTAATGCATTTGACGCATAATTGGCGTATCATTCGCAAAAAATTAGATATTGTTTTCCAATTGCACTCAATATTAAGGAGTCACCCATGAACCTCATTACTAAACTTATTTTATCTACTGCTTTAATCGCACAACTAAACGCTTGCGTGCCTGTTGTTATTGGTGGCGCGGCTGCTGGCGGCATGATGGCGGCAGATAGACGCACTTCTGGAATTTATGTAGAAGATGAAAACATCGAACTTAAAGCTGTTAAAAAAATGGAAACGAACTTGGGTGAAAACGCCCATGTAAACGTAACTAGCTATAACCGTAACGTACTATTGACAGGTGAAGTACCTGATGCTGTCGCTAAGGTAAAAGCAGAAAGTTTAACCAAAGAAATTACCAATACACGCTCCATTACCAACGAAATTGCCGTAGGACCAAAATCTTCTATCGGCTCTCGTAGCAATGACGCTTACTTAACTTCTAAAGTTAAAACACAATTTGTGACTAAAGGTAAATTCGCCGCAAATCTCGTTAAAGTAATCACTGAAAACAGCGTAGTGTACTTAATGGGTATTGTGACTCAAGCAGAGGCGGATGCCGCCGTGGAAATTGCCCGTACAACAGATGGCGTAACAAAGGTGGTTAAAGTCTTTGAGTACATGCCATAGGCCAAGAACGAACTTAATTCAACAAAATAAAAAATCGGTAATGAATCAGATGACTTCAGAACAAGCAGAACAAATAGCCATGCCACTACAAGGCGAAATCATTATAGAAGGTAACACGCGTGCTGGTAAGCCCTTTCGCCCAAGTGACTGGGTTGACCGCATGTGTAGCACTTACGCTACTTTTGGCGATGATCGCAAACTTAAATACTCACCTTATTTGAAACCTAAAGTGGTGAATGGCGTACGATGCTTAGCGGTAGATATGAAGCTAAAAACGGTGAACCCTGAAGGTTATGCGCAATTAATGCACTTTGCTGACGAGAATCAGCTTAACGTGCTAGATGCATCAGGCAATAGCATTGCCGTGCCTCACTAGGTTTTAATTACTGGGCAAAATAAATAAAAATTAACTTCTTACGGCTTGTTTTGCCCAATCATTTTCTCAATATATTGCTTGGTGATTATCCCGCGCTTAATTTTAACTAGCTGACCTTGCGGGTTGTAAATAAACGTCGTAGGCAACACATCGGCTAAGCCTATTTGCACAGTTACAGCATCGTCACCCAGCACGATTGGGTAAGACATCAACATGTCATCCACATAGGTTTCAACTTCTTTGATGTTGGTATAATCAAACACAACGCCAATAACCATCAGATCTTTATTTTTATGATGATCATATAAATTGACTAAATCTGGCACTTCTTCCAAACATGGTGGACACCAAGTCGCCCAGTAATTCACTAACACCCACTTACCTTTGTAATTAGACAATTTGTGCTGCATGCCTGCGGTATCTTTCAGCATAAAGTTAGCGCCGACAGGCGTTTCACTATAAGAGAATGGGCTGATTGTCAGCAATATAAAGCCAAGTAAAAGTGATCTCATGTAAATACTTTTAGGAAATAAAGTTAAGTAATCAACCTAGGGAATATCCGTAAATGAAAGGCGATCAGGGCGCTAATCCCTATAAACTCGCGTACATTCCCAATTGGCCTCAATTTTACTAGTGTTCATATAAACAATGCCATACAATCATCTAACTACTTAATGCACTCTACAGAGTTAAAAATGGCATTAACCCTCAATATTCCTGAAGTAAAAGATAATCTGGTTATCATTGCGGAGACTCGACCACAGGAAATCAGCAAGTTTTTAGAAACACTTCATTCTAAAAATATTCTAGACATTGCAACTCACTTGCTTAGTAAGCTAGAGATCCTGAACCGCCAAAAATGTTCTGCCAGCGCTAGAGTGCAAGCACTTGAATAAAGCCCCCGCCGCAAGCAGTGGGGTATTAACTAGTTCTCATCCAGAAACGTAACCATATGATTTTATTTGATAAAACGTAATTTTGCAGTGGAAAATCCCAGTGAAAATGTTTATAATTACTCTCAAGCCATTGATTGTAAACAATAAACAAAGCCACCGGGGTT
>CAINBI010000144.1 GCA_903846555.1 uncultured Pseudomonadota bacterium | reverse complement strand
GATAGGCGGTCTAGGCAACGATACCTACTATGTCGATAACATCGGCGACCAAGTGATTGAAAACGCCAATGCCGGCACCGACAAAGTCCAAAGCAGCATCAGCTACACCCTCACGGCCAACTTAGAAAACCTCGTCCTGCTCGACTTCAGCAAACCAGAACTGGGGCTAGTCGACGGCACCCCTTCTTTGGTCTACGGCTACCCCAAGCGTAACGAACTCGACTACATGCAAGGCAACGCCGTGCAAGGCTATGAAGGCACTTGCGCACTCACCTCTATTGCCAACCTCATCACCCAATCGGGTGTACCGACTACCGAAGGCGACGTGGTGCGGCGGGCGATTGATAACCAATGGGCGGTGACCGACCTTAATAGCCCCAGCTGGCAACGAGGCGGCTCTAACTACTTTGGCCAGCAAGCACTACTCACCAGCTACGCAATACGCAATGACTTGATCCCAGGCTATAACGAAAACGGCATTGCCAACCTCATGCGTAGTGGGCGTGGTGTGATTGTGGCGGTTGATGCTGGTGTGCTATGGGGCGACAGTCACTACAGCACGGGACAGGTTAACCACGTCATTACATTGACGGGCGCCGTGTATCAGGAATCAGACGGCACCCTGCTGGGCTTTTACATTACCGATTCTGGCCGTGGCATGGTCAGCGACATGACGCGCTTCGTTAGCATAGACCTGTTCCGCCTAGCCGCGAATGTGGCCAGTGCCTACGCCATCTACACCATAGAACCGTTGAAACTTTGGGATGAGAATATCAACGGCACGGGCAATGCGAGCAGTAACGTGATAACGGGTAACCGTGGCGATAACGCGCTCTATGGCTTGGCGGGGAATGATACGCTGACTGGCGGCAATAGCGATAAACTCACGCTTACCAGCATGGAGACAGAACAGCTTAAATCGGTAATACCTATTATCTCTGATAGTGATGTACTTGCGGCAAGTAGGGTAAAGTTCGTCTCTGGTAATTGCGACCTAAGTGGCTTGGTTGCAATGAATGAAAATGATTGGAGGATGGCGGCGTGAAATGGTTTGAGAGAGAAGCAGTTCAAGGTAAGGGTAAATCGTGTCTGACCCTATTTACTCCTATGATGCCAAGTTTTATCGGCTGTAGTGTTATTTTAATGATTTTATCAATTGATGTATTTGCACATTCATCATCTTCAAAGATTGACACTTTGGAGGAGGTAAATCAACTGATGAGCATTCAAAACAAGCGGCTTAAAGATATGCAAAAAAAAGCTAAAAATGTTCGATTTAGTTATTCCCCACCAAAAAACAAAAATGATGAAAATGTAGCTAATTATTGTGCGCGATTCTGGGATGCACTAAAAACTCAGGATAACTTTGGGATTCCAAAGCCCGTAATGTTTGCACACACCGATATAGAAAGAGACAAGCTTTTTAGAGCGGTATATAGCAACGCAAAAAACAACTTCAATCTTTACGTCTCTCAATCAGGAAGATTGACGCCAAGTCAATATACTAATATTGCTGGTAATGTTGTTGATCTCGCTCCCTCGCAACGTTGGTTTAAAGATTTACCTAGAATATTCGCAATGGATTGGCAACCGAATGCTTATGCTTATGGTTTTTTGAATTCACGAATACTTAATGCAAAAAACATTGATGAACGATGGCTTTCTCATTTTGATAAGAACCTATCAACTCATCTCTTATATCTTCCATTCTATCCTGTCTCTGGATATACACATCCTGTAGTGATTACTTTATTCAAGGATCAGTGTGATGGATGTGCTGGTTTTTCTATGGCGATTAGATCTGTAAAGGTTGATGGCACTAAAAGTGGCGTTGGTGAAAGTTTTAGTAACTTCCTTTTCCGCACTAAACTAGAAAATTTATTAGATATTCATGTGGAGTCATTGAATGTTTCCACACCATTTGGATCCACCATAATCGGTGGTGATACGCTGCTTGGTGGATATGGTATTGGAATGTTCAAGGATCAATTTATTGCTTGGCGGCTTGGTGTTCAAGAAGTTCGCACTTTAAAAGAAAAAGCTAATGAATATAACTTAAGTACATCTGTATTGAACAGCACCGCAGGTCCTCAGTGCAATATCTATTTTGAATAGTTAATTTTAATTAAGGAATTTTATGTCAAACGCAACGACTGTTGGCGCGCGTTTAAAATTACCCAGGTGTGCGCGTTGTAGAATTACCCAGAGTGAAGGCCGTCTAAAAATGACGAGCCTGTTGATAAGTGTATCGCATTTATGCGGAAGAAGTTGCGTGTTGAAGTGCTTTTAGGAGG
>CAINBI010000143.1 GCA_903846555.1 uncultured Pseudomonadota bacterium | reverse complement strand
TAGCGTGGTGTTGGATTCAATGTAGGTGTCTGGCCGTCGCATTGCGCCAGGATCAAGCCCTGCGGTCTTGCATTGCGCCGAGGTATAGCTTTCAGCACAATTGCCAGAGTACAGCGATTTTACCCCAGCCAAGCCCGTGCCCACCCGACTGTTAATCTGTTTGTTTTTAACGAAGCCATCAATGTAGATCGTCACTGTTTTTTTTGAGCATTCCCCCTGATTTTTTGGTGCTTTGCGTCAATTAGCTTTTATTGAAAGTCACCCACGCTTTAGCGTAAATCCGCACTTTCCAAGCCTGCATCACTGTCAATAAACAGTCATAAAGCTGTCATCAATTGTTAATCTGAATTCATTAAAGTCTGCCTAATCTTAAAGGAGAAATTTCATGGTTCGTAAAGATTTTACTTTAGCTGAATATACAAAAGAACGTAACCGCAAGCACAGCACATTACAAGAATCACCACAGAGACAACTTTATATAAGCCTTGCCCGCACACAAGCAGAAATTGAGGAAGCGCAACGTTTGCGTTATAAAGTGTTCGCAGAAGAAATGGGGGCGCAAGTTTCAGGTACAGGTGGCTTGGATGTTGATGGTTTTGACCAGTTTTGTGATCATCTAATTGTGCGTGATAGCGCAACTAACCAAGTGATTGGCACCTACCGCATTTTAAGCCCCGAAAAAGCCAATGAAGCTGGTGGTTATTATTCTGCGGGTGAGTTTGATTTAAGCAGACTCGCGCACCTATTTGACCGCACAGTAGAAGTGGGTCGCGCTTGCGTACATCAAAATTATCGTAACGGCGGTACGATTACCATGTTATGGGCTGGTCTTGCCAAATACATGCAACTCAATCACTACGAATACATGATAGGCTGCGGCAGTGTTAGCATGTCTGATGGCGGCCACGCGGCGGCCAGCTTGTATCAAAAGTTACAAGACGATTATTTATCGCCCATTGAATATCGTGTATTTGCACGTAATCCGTTGCCAATTCAATCCTTACGCACAGACATGCAAGTGGCTTGTCCGCCGTTAATTAAAGGTTATTTACGCCTTGGCGCCTATATTTGTGGTGAGCCAGCATGGGATCCCTATTTCAACACAGCGGATATGCTGGTAATGTTACCCTTATCTAGAATCAACCCAAGATATGCCGCGCACTTTTTAAAATAACAGTGACGGCAGAATCGCTTAATCACTTTGCAATCATTCAACACGCGGTCGGGCTTAATAGCTAGCAATACAATCACACGTTACTTTCGAATGAGTCGAATAGCCACGCACACGCTCGCGGGGGTAATAATTGCGGCTTCGGTGTTACCGCTAGCGAGCAAACCGCTAAAACTGCGTATTATCAAATGGTGGTGCAGCCGACTGCTGGTGGCATTTAACATACGAGTAGTGTCGCATGGGCATATTCCGCTAGGGCATGAGTCTTTAAAAACCACCATGTTCGTGGCTAATCATATTTCATGGACCGATATTCATGCACTAAACAGCATTATTGCGCTTAGGTTTGTCGCAAAGTCTGAAATAAGAAGCTGGCCCGTGATTGGCTATTTGACCAATAAAGCGAATGCGCTTTTTATTGAGCGCGGCAAGCGGCAAGATGCCGCACGTATTGTGAACAATGCGGCCAATAGCTTGGAAGCTGGCGATAACCTTTGCTTTTTTCCTGAGGGTACAACCACCGATGGCACTGAAATTAAACGCTTTAAAAGCAGCCTGATACAAGCCGCCATTCAAGCTAACGCCACCATCAGGCCAGTGGCCATTCGCTACCCGACTCCGAATGGTATGGCTAACTTAGGCGTAGCTTATGCCGGAGAAACCACTATGCGCGAATCAATGCTACAAATATTGTCACAGAAAAACCCAGTGGTTGAGCTGCATTTTTTAGCGCCGATTATTGTGGCTGAATTAGCCGAACAAGATAAAGACCGTCGCGTGCTAACACAACATATCGAATCTTTGATTCGGATTAAACTGGCTTTGTAAGGCTATACGCACTGCAACAAGGCTGGATTTACTCAAAATCACCCTAAAACAGATGCCCTGAGAGGCAATACCAGAGCGGCTCTCAGGGCATCTGTTTTTATGTATTTCTTGATTTTATTGCCGCAATAACCGAGCCATATTGCTAGAGCCGAGAGTAATCTATAGCTATGATTATTTAAAATTCTTGGGTTTTAATGGCTGATCAAGTGGGTTAGATAGCACTTGCGTGATGGCTTTTGTATGAATGTTCATGGCCGTCAACTGCCCGCCCCACAAACAACCTGTGTCTAATGAATACACATTGTTTCTATGTTGCAAACCCAACGCTGACCAATGCCCAAAAATCACTTCCGAAGTTTTCGTGGCTCGAGTCGGCACATCAAACCAAGGCATAAACCCAGCGGGAATATCCTGCAACTCACCTTTAAAAGCAAACTCCATCTCGCCCTGCTCGGTACATATGCGTAAGCGAGTCATCGCGTTAGTGATTAACCGCAACCTATCTAAGCCAGCTAAATCATCCGACCAACGATTTGGCTGGTTGCCGTACATATGCAACAAAAATTCCAAATAGTTATCACCCTGCAACGCAGCTTCAACCTCTGCGGCGTAAGCCATTGCTTGCTCAGCAGTCCATTGAGGCAATAATCCCGCATGTACCATTAATGAATTATCTTGTTGCACCATCAGGCGCTGGTGCCGCAACCAGTTGAGCAAAATCTTTTTATCCGATGCCACGAGTAAATCATCTAAGGTATCGCCCTTGTGCGCGTTAACAAAGCCATAAGCAACCACTAAAGCATGTAGATCGTGGTTTCCTAGTACAACCTTTAGGCTATCCTGATGCGCATAACACCAGCGCAATACTTCCAGCGAACCTGCGCCACGGTTGATTAAATCACCCACTAGCCAAAGTTGATCTAACTTAGGGTTAAACTGAATGCGCGTTAACAATGCCTGAAAAGCATGATAACAACCTTGAATATCACCAATCGCGTAAATGGCCATCAATCCCTTGCCGCCCATAAAAAAGCCACTTACTGACAAGTGGCTTTTTTATTTTCATTTTTATTGAATGACTTAAAATCTAGCGCATCACTTAAAGGCAGCTGATTAAAAACCCGCACCCACTGCATTAGCCATAAACTTAACCGCACCAGCAACTTCTGCATCACTTAAACTAGCATTACCGCCTTTAGCTGGCATCGCACGAATACCTTGAACAGCGTGACTTACAAGCGTATCGTAACCTTGTGCTACGCGTGGTTTCCAAGCCTCTTTATCACCAATTTTAGGAGAGTTCATCAAGCCCGCGTCGTGACACATTGAGCAAACGGCCTTCACCACTTCTTCACCACTTTTATCTACGTGTGGCCCAGCATCGGCAGCCGCTAACTCAACCACTGCTACTGGTTTAATATTCGCTTCAACTTGCGCAACATCTGCCGACGCTTTCACTTCAACTGGCGCATTGGCAATACTAGAGCTTTTTGCAATGAGCGAAATAATTAACGTAAAAGCTAAAATGCTTCCAGGAATAACCAAAATTAATTGCCAAAATGTAGAACCTTTGTATTCGCTATCTTTAGTACTCATTACGGTTAATCCCTATAAACAGTTTATTGCCGAATATTATACCTGTACTAACGTGTAGGTAAAAGGGCAAGCCTCTTCCAATATGAAATGAGTCTGAAAGTGTTATGTATTTCCACCAAGAAATGCGTCTGAATTGAATAGATAAGTTCTAAATCGGTCATGATGCGAGGCATGGTGATCAATATGGAAGAAGCGAAGTTGCAGACCT
>CAINBI010000142.1 GCA_903846555.1 uncultured Pseudomonadota bacterium | reverse complement strand
ATGGTAGAAGAAAACGACATTAAATTTGTTGATTTTCGTTTTACAGACACACGCGGTAAAGAACAACACGTAACTGTGCCTGTTTCTCACTTTGACGAAGCTAAATTTACTGAAGGCCACGCATTTGACGGCTCTTCTATCAGCGGTTGGAAAGGCATTCAAGCCTCTGACATGCAACTAATGCCAGATCCAACTACAGCCAATATTGATCCATTTATGGACGAGCCTACGCTTATTCTTACTTGCGACGTTGTAGACCCAACAGATGGTAAAGGTTACGACCGTTGCCCACGTAGCTTGGCTAAACGTGCTGAAGCTTACTTAAAATCTAGCGGCCTAGGTGATACCGCTTACTTTGGTCCTGAGCCAGAATTCTTTATTTTTGATTCTATCAATTGGTCTGTAGACATGAGCGGTAGCTCTGTTCGCATCAATTCAGAAGAAGCTGCATGGTCTTCTAGCGAGAAGTTTGAAGGCGGCAACACTGGCCATAGGCCAGGCGTTAAAGGCGGCTACTTTCCAGTGCCTCCAGTCGATTCATTGCAAGACATTCGCTCAGCGATGTGTATTACGCTTGAAGCAATGGGCGTGCCTGTTGAAGTGCATCACCATGAAGTGGCAACAGCTGGCCAATGTGAAATTGGTACGCAATTCAGTACCTTAACGCAACGTGCGGACTGGACTCAAACACTTAAATATGTCGTGTTAAACACCGCACACGCTTACGGTAAAACAGCGACATTTATGCCTAAACCATTCGCTGGCGATAACGGTTCTGGTATGCATGTACACCAATCCATCTGGAAAGATGGCAAAAACTTGTTTGCTGGTAACGGCTATGCTGGTTTAAGCGATTTCGCGTTGTACTACATCGGCGGCGTTATTAAACATGCACGCGCTTTGAATGCGATTACTAACCCAGGTACTAACTCATACAAACGCCTAGTGCCACATTTCGAAGCGCCCGTTAAATTAGCCTACTCTGCTAAAAACCGTTCCGCTGCTATCCGTATCCCGTTTGTGCATTCTGACAAAGCACGTCGTGTTGAAGCGCGTTTCCCAGATCCTATCGCTAACCCATACTTGGCATTTTCTGCATTGATGATGGCTGGTTTAGATGGCGTACAAAACAAGATTCACCCAGGCGAGCCAGCAACAAAAGATTTGTACCATCTGCCACCAGAAGAAGATGCATTGATTCCAACTGTTTGCTCTTCATTAGAGCAAGCACTTGAGCATTTAGATCAAGACCGCGAATTCTTAACACGCGGTGGTGTATTTACTGAAGAATGGATCGACAGTTACATTGCGCTTAAGATGGAAGAAGTGAACAAGTTACGCATGACACCACACCCAGTTGAGTTTGGTTTGTACTATTCTTGCTAAGTTAGTTAATCAGCTTAATATAGTAGATAAAAAGGGGCGATTTTTCGCCCCTTTTTTTGTCTGCCTATTTCTGGGTTCAGCTAACTGAATTAGCTACGTGAATTAGCTACGTGAATTAGCTACGTTGCCTAATTAAACCTTTTCTACTAAACTGTTTCTATGAAAAATTATTTAACACTATTTGCCATTGTATTTGCCGTGCTATCGAGCAACGCTTACGCTGAGATTTATAAGCGCGTTGATGCTGATGGGCGCATTACTTACTCTAATGTTAAAACAAAAGGGGCTACCCGCTTAGAGCTAGACCCAGATGCCAATACCATTGCAAATGACCGTCCTAAAGCAAGCGAGAATAACGCTGGCAATAAGCGCACAGCAACGCCAGACAGCTTTCCTAAGGTTGATAAAGACACACAGAATCAACGTGACGGCAAACGTCAGGATATTCTAAAAAGTGAGTTAGATTCTGAAAAAGCCGCATTAGAACAAGCCAAAAAAGCCCATGCAGAAGGCGAGTCTAACCCCGAAGTATTTAAAGCTGCTAACGGCAAAACATTCCGTAACGTGCCTAAGTTTGAAGAGAAAATGAAAAGCTTACAGGCGGATGTTGATAGCCACCAAAACAATATCAAGCTACTGCAAAAAGAGCTGGATGCGCTTCGATAAGCGCATTGCCATGATTTGCGCATGATTTGCGTAAGCGCGGCTTCAGTTTTAAGTGCGGCTGTATGTTTAAGTGCGATTTTTTGAAGCAGATGATGCGCACGCCAAAGTTGGCTTAGCTTTTGCTTTATCCATAGTATTATCATCTAACCGATTGAATTTAGCCTGACTATGGTCCAACAAACTCCCGATCATTTTGCTGGCTTAGAACACCTAGCCACCGCCATTATCCTGCTCGATAAAAATCGGCGCGTGGTGTATATAAACCCTGGTGCTGAAATTATTTTTGCATTTAGTGCCACGCATGTGACTGGTATGCAAATTAATGATGTGTTTCCAGATTGCGGCATTTTAATGCTGGCGGTTGAAAATGCGATTGCGCTGCAAAGTCCGTTTCGTGAGCATGAATTTTCTATCAGCACGCCTAGGCAGCATGCCTTTGCCGTCACCTGCACTGTCACGCCGATAGACTCGCCCAATGCCTGCCTAATCCTTGAGTTTCAACAGATGGATGCACAGTTACGCATTGCCCGCGAGGAGCGCATGCTAGTTCAGCAACAAGCCAACGCAGAACTGTTACGCAACCTTGCTCATGAAATCCGCAATCCGTTAGGCGGTCTGCGTGGTGCGGCGCAATTACTAGAACATGAGCTACCCTCACCTAGTTTGCGTGAATACACACAAGTGATTATTAAAGAAGCGGATAGATTGCAGTCGCTGATGGATAGATTGCTGATTCCGCACCGCGTGCCCAAGTATCAACCAACCAATATCCATGAAGTATTAGAGCGCGTCAGAAGCCTATTACTGGCTGAATCTCCCAAAGATATTCTGATTAAACGTGATTACGATTTAAGTTTGCCCGAGTTAATCGGTGACCGCGAAAAGCTGATTCAAGCCGTGCTGAACGTTGCGCGCAATGCAGTGCAAGCCATGCAGGCGCATCACACACAATCTAGCCAGATTACCTTTAGAACGCGTGCTGAGCGTCAGGTGACGCTTGCCAGAAAACGCTACCGCGTTGCCATTAAGCTGGAGATTATTGATAACGGGCCGGGGATTCCCGCTGATATTCGAGACCGTATTTTTTATCCACTGGTGTCTGGCATTGAAGGTGGCTCTGGCTTGGGTTTAACGCTGGCACAAACCTTTATTACGCAGCATCACGGCATGATTGAGTGCGATAGCGTGCCGGGCAAAACTTGCTTCACTATTTTATTACCCATTGAAACAACGGCAATTAAGCCTGCTGCAATAAAACCGCCGAGTATTTTGTAAGTGCGATCTGAAAATCGCTCCAAAGAACTACATTGCAAAATTACTAAATACAATTTGAGGAAATTATGAAACCAATCTGGATTATTGACGATGATAAATCTATCCGCTGGGTGTTTGAAAAAGCCCTTGCCCGCACCGATTTAGAATTTAAGACCTTCTCATCCGTCGCCGAAGCACTTAACGCGCTAGCGCGCGAACAACCACAAGTAGTGGTGAGCGATATACGTATGCCGAATGGCTCGGGCTTAGATTTTCTTGCCGAAATCAAACAGAAATATCCAGATATTCCCGTCATCATCATGACAGCCTATTCTGACTTAGAAAGTGCGGTGGCGGCTTTCCAAGGTGGTGCTTTTGAATACCTAGCAAAACCGTTTGACGTAGACCAAGCCATAGACGTCATTAAACGCGCCGTAGAAGAAAGCACCAGACAAGCCACAGAAAAAGTCGTTATAGAAGAAACGCCTGAGATTATTGGCCAAGCCCCAGCCATGCAGGAGGTCTTTAGAGCGATTGGTCGTTTAAGCCGCTCACACGCAACCGTGTTAATCAATGGCGAATCTGGCAGCGGCAAAGAGTTGGTAGCCAGCGCCTTGCACCGCCATAGTCCGCGTGGCGACAAACCATTTATTGCGATTAACACCGCCGCCATTCCTAAAGATTTACTTGAGTCCGAATTATTCGGCCATGAACGTGGCGCGTTTACTGGCGCGGCAGCTTCAAGGCGTGGTCGCTTTGAACAGGCCGATACTGGCACATTGTTTTTAGATGAAATTGGCGACATGCCGCCAGATTTGCAAACACGGTTATTACGCGTGTTAAGCGATGGTCAGTTTTATCGCGTGGGTGGGCATCAGCCGATTAAAGTTAATGTGCGGATTATTGCCGCCACGCATCAGGATTTAGAAGAGCGCGTAAAAGTAGGTTTGTTTCGTGAAGACTTATTTCACAGGCTAAATGTCATCCGGCTTAGACTGCCAGCACTACGCGAACGTAGAGAAGACATTCCGCTGTTAATCAAGCATTTTTTACAACATAGCGCCACGGAATTAGGCGTAGAAACCAAGCAACCATCTGCCGCTGCGCTCAAGTTTTTAAGCGCCGTGAACTGGAGCGGTAACGTACGCCAGCTTGAAAACGTATGTCATTGGCTAACGGTGATGGCGCCAGGGCAAAACATAGATGTGGCCGACCTACCACCTGAACTTAAAGATGATCACAGCAAGTCTGCTTCAGCCTTATCTTGGCAGGAAGCTCTTGCCAGCGAAGTGATGGATGCTCTAAGCCGTGGTGAACAGCGGGTACTGGAAACCCGCACGCAAATATTTGAGCGGATTTTAATTAGCAAGGCGCTGGAACATACGCATGGTCGCCGCATTGAAGCCGCTAATCAACTGGGAATGGGGCGCAATACACTGACCCGTAAAATTCAGGAACTGGGGATAGAAGAGTAGCGTTTTCGCAAGCGCGTATATCGGTGAAAATTAAGCTAATAAGCATAAAAACAGATGCCCTGCGAGCCAATAGGGACGGGCTTCGCAGGGCATCTGTTTTTGGGGTCGCAGCTACATAATAACCGCGATATTGATATTGCCTAAAAAGCTGGCTTTACTTTAGCATTGTTATAATTAGCAACGCCCTCTAGAATTTCTTTTTTCGCTTGCTCAATATCACCCCAACCGCTTATTTTTACCCATTTACCTTTATCCAAGTCTTTATAGTGCTCAAAGAAGTGTGAAATCATATTCAAGCGCCATTCTGACACGTCAGCATGTGTTTTCAAATGTCCGTACAAACCACATACTTTATCGACTGGCACAGCCAGCACTTTTGCATCTAACCCAGCCTCATCTTCCATCAGTAATACGCCCAGCGGGCGGCAACGCACCACCACACCTGGAATTAGCGGCACAGGTGTCATGACTAATACATCCACAGGGTCGCCATCATCGGCAAGCGTATGCGGCACGTAACCATAATTGGTTGGATACTGCATCGCCGTTCCCATAAAGCGATCAACAAAAATCGCGCCGCTTTCTTTATCGACTTCATACTTTACTGGATCACCCTGCATTGGGATTTCAATGATGACATTAAAATCATTCGGGACATCTTTACCGGTTGGCACTTGGTTTAACGACATTGCTTATTCCTAGGAGATTAAAATTTAAGACGGACAATAAAAGTTACAAATTAATTTTGAAGCGCGATTATATCAAGCTCTCAGAAAAATCCCACACTCGCCTGATAACTAAATGACAGTTAGCCCTACAGCGGCATTTTAGTTGGCATTCAACACCTTAAAGCCATAGTATGTGCCAAACTCGCCTTCTGGCTCATGGTAGACAAACAACATATTATTGGCGTAACCTGTACCATTAAAGTGGTTTTGTGAACGCAGCTTCAGGTCTTTAGGCAGTTCACTTTTACCAATATATTTGCCAGTCAAATCAAAAATCAATACCGCTTTGTGGTCTACGTCTATCAACACCAGCTCCTCACCTTTTACGCCGCTGTACGCCACAAAGTGAGCGCTAACATCGTCGTGTGCAACCCCTGCTGCGGTAAAGTCTAGGGCAATTTCACTCACTTTTTCACGCGATTTTAAATCGACCACCCAAACTTTATTACTGCGCTCTTGTTTTGCATAATATTGATTAGCCTCTGCGTTATAACTTGGCATTGTGGCCGCATCGCCGAACGCAGGATTAAACTGAATCACTTCATTTGAAGTGTCTTTAAGGTCGCCCGTTTCAGATAAATCCAGTGCGTAAATACCAGTGTTAGGAGACTGCCCAGCATCGCTAGAAACGTTATAGGTAATCGTCTCTAGCTTGGCGCTGTTTGTGTTGTAATAAATTGAGCGGTTGTCATAACCAGGATGTGCGGAACTCACATATTTGCCTGCATCGTCATAAACGTGAACTTGTGATTTTGAGGTTGCCGATTCATATTCGCTGGCCATAGGCGCTAAGCCGCCATCGGCAATGTAATAGCGCTTTAAGTTGGGTATATGCGCCACCGTCATTGGGCGAGTACTCGACTTTTTCATCAATGGAATCTTAATGCCGACTTCAGCTTCTGCCAAAATTTGAGCTTGTACTGACGGTACTACTGTTAATAAAGCGATAGAAAATAAAACACCTGATATACGCATAATCACTCTTTCTTTGGGTTGGCAATAATGACTTTTACTTAGTCAAACATGGACTGCATTTGTTCAATGACCTGTTCAATTAGTTTTTTCTGGCAGCATTTTTTCAAGCAACATCGCATCGCCATAACTAAAAAACCGATACTGCTGCGCGATGGCATGGGCGTAGGCTTTTTTAATATTCTCCATACCGGCAAATGCTGACACTAACATGAGTAACGTACTTTTAGGCAAATGAAAGTTAGTGAACAGTCGATCTACCACCCGAAACTGATAACCTGGCGTAATAAATATATTAGTTTCACCACTACCAGCTTGCAAACAGCCTTCTACATTACTTGGGCTAATGCGCGCGGCACTTTCTAAGGCACGCAATGCAGTCGTGCCAATCGCAGTGACTTTTCCGCCACGGCTTTTAGTGCGGGCGATCATATCCACCGTAGCTTGCGAAATATTATAAAGCTCACTGTGCATTTTATGTTCGTTAATGTTGTCCACCCGCACTGGCTGAAAAGTGCCCGCGCCTACGTGCAAGGTGACATAAGCAATATCAACCCCTTTCTGTTTGAGCGTGTCTAACATAGCCTCGTTAAAGTGTAAGCCCGCCGTGGGCGCCGCAACAGCACCCAAATGTTTGCTAAACACCGTTTGATAACGCTCTTCATCATCGCTGGTAGCGGCATGGGTAATATACGGCGGCAAAGGCAAGGCGCCATGCTGCTCGAGTAAATCTAAAACAGAAATGTCACTTAAAAAACGTAGCTCAAATAAATCGTCATGACGCGCAGTCACTTCAACATTAAAGGCATCTGACAAATTTAATTGACTGCCAACCTTAGGCGCGCGTGAAGCTCGCACATGGGCGTAAGCGGTATGCTGGTTAATCACACGCTCGATTAACACCTCTACATTGCCGCCTGTTAGCTTGTGACCAAACAAGCGCGCCTTAATCACCCGAGTGTCGTTAAACACCACCAAATCGCCCGCACTTAAAAAGTTGGGCAGATGACAAAACGCTTCATCCAGCAGGTCGCCACGCATTGCATCAACATGCAACATTCGGCTAGATGCCCTATCAGCGGCAGGGTGCTGGGCGATTAACGGGTCGGGTAAATAAAAATCAAAATCTTCTGTTCGCATAATTCCAAGAGCTTGCTATAATGGCGGTTGTTGCAATTATACAGTAATGTATTTTCCAAAAAGCCGGGATGGCGGAATTGGTAGACGCACGGGACTCAAAATCCCGCGTTGGTAACAACGTGGGGGTTCGATTCCCCCTCCCGGCACCACTTGTTGTTTTAAAAAGTATTAGAAAGTACATAAGCCTAGAAAATCAACCTTCTAGGCTTTTTTACGTCTATCGCTAGCGTATTGCGTCTCATGTGGTTGCTTTACAATACGTTCAAAGTTACGTATAAAGATTCAGGTGACTAAATTTTTCTAGCGTGCATAATTTCCTGAAAATTTTATGTGCGTTTTTGAAAGTCAATAACAACTAGACTGCTTTTAATTAATTGAGAGTACATCATGGCACTTGTTTCATTACGTCAATTACTAGACCATGCGGCAGAATACGATTACGGTCTTGCAGCATTTAATGTAAACAATATGGAGCAAGTTCACGCCATTATGCAGGCGGCTGATGAGGTAAACAGTCCCGTCATTCTGCAAAGTTCTGTTGGCGCGCGGCAATATGCTGGTGAAGCTTTTTTGCGGCATTTAGTCCTCGCCGCAATAGAATCCTACCCGCACATTCCAATTGTCATGCATCAAGATCATGCTCATACACTAGCAGTCTGCATTCAGGCAATGCGCTCTGGATTTTCTAGCGTAATGATGGATGGCTCATTGATGGAGGATGCTAAAACAACTTCAAGCTATCAATACAATGTAGATGCCACCAAAAGAATTGTCGATTTTGCGCATGCTGTCGGCGTTTCTGTTGAGGGCGAGTTAGGCGTGCTAGGTTCGTTAGAAACTGGCCTAGCTGGCGATGAAGATGGCTCTGGCGCCATTGGAATACTCAGCCTAGATCAGATGCTCACCGACCCTGAAGAGGCTGCTGACTTTGTAAGAAAAACGGGTGTAGATGCTTTGGCCATTGCCATAGGAACCTCTCATGGCGCATATAAATTCACCCAGCCCCCTACCGGCAAAACCTTAGCTATCAGCCGCATTAAAGAAATTCACGCGCGCATTCCAAACACGCATTTAGTCATGCATGGCGCGTCTTCTGTGCCACAAGAATGGCTGCACATCATTAATGACTTTGGTGGCGACATGAGCGAGACCTACGGCGTACCCGTAGAAGAAATTGTTGAAAGCATTAAATATGGCGTGCGTAAAATCAACATAGATACCGATTTACGTATGGTAACTACTGGTGCTTTGCGTAAATATTTTGCCGAGAATAAAAAAGAACTAGACCCTAGAAAATACCTGAACGCCGCCGTAGCAGGCATGCGCGACATTTGCAAAGCACGCTATGTTGCCTTTGGATCGGCAGGCCAAGCCAGCGCAATAAAACCAATCTCTTGCGAAGCGATGGCCAAGCGCTACAAAAGCGGTGAGCTACAAGCCATTATTAAATAACGTCAAGGCCTTTGCACGAAGCTTAATGCACTTTAAGCTTGATGATAAGCTACGATTCTTTCAATCTCATTGGCACTACCCATCAACACTGGTACGCGCTGATGCAAACCTGTCGGCATCATATCTAGAATACGCTCAATCCCTGTAGATGCTGCTCCACCAGCCTGCTCCACGATAAAGCTCATGGGGTTTGCTTCATACATCAAGCGTAGCTTGCCACCTTTGGCCGGCAATTTAGAATCCATCGGGTACATAAACACACCACCACGGACTAATATGCGATGCACCTCTGCCACCATTGAGGCCACCCATCGCATATTAAAATCTTTTTCACGCTCACCGTCGGCCCCTAACAAACACTCGTCAATGTAGCGCTGAATAGGCTCCTGCCAAAAGCGATAGTTAGACATATTGATTGCAAACTCTTGAGTATCGGCCGCAATTTGCATATCAGGGTGAGTCAGATAAAACTCGCCTGAATGAGGCTCGAGCGTAAAACCATTCACACCATTGCCAGTAGTAAACACCAACATAGTCGATGTGCCATACAAAGCATATCCCGCACAGATCTGAGCCGAGCCTTGCTGCAAAAAATCGGCCAATGCCGGATGCTTGCTGGAACTTTTAAGTATAGAAAATATGGTGCCGACTGAAATATTCACATTCACATTAGACGAACCATCCAGCGGATCAAACAGCAGTAAATAATCACCATTTTGTCGAAACTTTTCGGCTACTTGAATAATGTCATCCATTTCTTCGGATGCCATGCCTGCGATATAACCACTTTGCTGATTAATTTCAATAAAAATATCGTTGGCAATCATATCCAACGCCTTTTGCATCTCGCCTTGGATATTTTCAGACTCAAGATTGCCCATATTACCTGCCAGCGCGCCGCCCTCTATAACCGTAGCAATCCTTTTACAAGCAGAAAAAACATCAAGCAACATCGGTGCAAGCGCTAATTTATGCTCACACTGTAAGTGCTGCGCCAAAAATTCGGTAATAGTAACAGGCTGAGTCATGCGGCTTTCCTGATGATATGAATAGCTTGCAGATTAAGAAAAACAAAAAATAAGTAACAATTATATACCTGCTGAACGTTCACATTTAAGCGATTAATTTGTAAAAACACAACTAAACTGTCGTAAAAATTCCAAAACAGTAGACAACAATGCATCGGTAAGTTAAAGTTACATAAGGTTTTTCCGATAACCTATTCAAACTAACCATCAATAGTAATGATGTTTAGGTTTAGGAAAAAATCATTACTCTAAGGTTTTAAATGCGCTCAAAAACAATATTCATCATCGCCAGCTTACTGATCTTATCCTTGCTTTCAGCTTGTGCTTCTCAAGCCAACAAAGATCCGCTTGAGGGTATTAATCGTGGCATTTATAAGTTTAATGACGTGGCTGACAAGGCGATTATTAAACCTGTAGCAACTGCCTATAAAGCCGTTGCGCCTACGCCTATCCGCAAAGGCTTTAATAACTTCTTCAGAAACCTAGGTTCAGTCACCACTGTTTTTAACGATTTATTACAATTTAAGTTTGCAAATGCATTTACAGACGCGGGCCGCTTTGTAATCAATAGTACTTTTGGTATTGCAGGCTTTATTGACGTTGCTTCTATGGATAAAATTGAATTCCGTAAAGAAGATTTTGGCCAAACACTGGGATATTGGGGTGTTGGCAATGGCGCTTACTTAGTGTTGCCACTGCTAGGTCCATCAAGCTTGCGTGATACCACAGGCCTGCTGGTTGATATGCACACAACTGATCCAATTACTTACACACACAACATTGGTGAAGTGCGTTTAAACAACCAGCTACGTGCTGCGCAATTTTTAGACAAGCGCACAGAACTGCTTACCGCCACTGATTTGGTAGACGAAGCGTCGCTAGACCCTTATGCGTTTATGCGTGATGCTTACCTACAGAGGCGCGCCAGCTTAGTGCAAGACGGCCTAGTACCGCAGGAATTCATTAAAGATGATTTTGAAGAGGTTGAACCTACACCAGCACCAGAAAAATAAACCTTGGCATTTGTATGCAAGAAAAAGCCCCATTTGATGGGGCTTTTTTTTCGCTTCATTCGCCATTGCATCTACGACAAAAATGACAACCAACTAAATTTGTATGGTTAGCAGCCTCGAAACCTTCACTTCCTACCCATAGCCACCACATATGCACTTACATAAACTATAAGCAAATAATTTTACCTTCACATATCCTTCTTATTAATGTCACAGACAACACGGATAGTAATCAACTCGCTAACCCTAAAAGCGAATTTAGAGGAGGTTACCATGGCTAAAAAAGCAGTGTTAAGTAGTAAAGAAATTTCAGATGATTCCCATCACACAGAAGTAGCGCATATTGAGCCGGTTGACGATCAGCATGCAATTGATTTAGCGAATTACCAAGAGCTTGTTTCGAAAGCAGCTTACTTTATTGCAGAGCATAGAAATTTTGTGCCTGGTAATGAAATGGGAGATTGGCTGAAAGCAGAGGCAGACATTTTTGGTCTAGCTTACTAAAATCATTGATGTGGATTTACCTTATAAATGTCACATTAAACTAGTATATTAGTCGCGAGTCTAAAGCTCGAATGTTTGATCTCGTTTTAGGGTGCCTAATAAGCACCCTATTTTTTCAGCATTTATTTCCAAGTCGCGGAAGATGAAAATAAAAAGCACATGCTACTTTTTTGTTGGCGATCAATCAGATAATCGTTCTTCTTATTCGACAAATAATGCCTGAGTAACTAAATGCAAAAAAACATCCCCTGTAAACCCCTCAGAACATGCATTTTGTCAGTTGGAGTGGC
The DNA here is from genome assembly GCA_903846555.1 of uncultured Pseudomonadota bacterium. Classification (GTDB taxonomy): domain Bacteria; phylum Pseudomonadota; class Gammaproteobacteria; order Burkholderiales; family Methylophilaceae; genus Methylotenera. The sequence continues at coordinate 6,885 of CAINBI010000142.1, read as the reverse complement.
ATTACTTTCAACTTACAGCAGCCTAATTAGTGCTGAGAAACTAGTCGATTCCCGCCTCAGTCAAATTGAAACTATCATTATTATTTATGCGGAAAATAGAAGTTTTGATAATCTATATGGGCTATTTCCTGGAGCAAATGGTATTTTAAAAAATGCAGATGGCACGGATACGAATTTAGTAAACCACCGTCAATTGGACCGCGATGGTGTCAGCGTATTAAGTACTCTTCCATCCGTATGGAGTGTGCAAGGCACTAAAACAAGCGATAAATTATCTTTTGTGACCGGGCTGCCAAACGCACCCTTTAAAATTGACGGCGCTCCTGGCGCAGCTCCTGAGACACTGGGTATGAACACCCCCACACCAGATTTGGTGCATCGATTCTATAGTAATCAAAAGCAAATTAATGGCGGTAAAAATAATATGTTTGCAGCATGGTCTGATGCAGGTGGTTTGACTATGGGTTATTACGACGGGGCGCCCATGAAAATGTGGCAGATTGCACGACAATATACGCTCGCCGACAACTTCTTCATGGGCGCTTTTGGCGGGTCATTCTTAAATCACTTTTGGCTCATTTGTGCTTGCACACCTACTTATCGAAATGCGCCAGAGGCTCTAATAAGTAAAGTTGATGAAAATGGTACCGCGCTGATGGTAGATGAAAGCTCTCCTCGCAGCGCTTTATTAGGTAAGCCTATTTATTTGGCCGACAAGCCTTTGACCCCAGACTACTATGCTGTTAATACGCTACAACCACCGTATCAGCCTAGTGGCATCGCACCTCACAACAACGGCGATAAAACGCTAGCTGACACGGATAAAAGACCATTACCACCGCAAAATTCAGTGACTACAAAGACCATTGGTGACACCTTAAGCGCCAAAGGCGTCAATTGGGCTTGGTACGCAGGTGGTTGGAATGAAGCTAGCGAGAATCGAGAAGTTATTTACAACAATAAGGAAATCAATTTTCAGGCACACCACCAACCATTTAATTATTTTAGTCGATTTAACCCCGCGACAGAGGATGGTAGGAAGCAGCGGCGACTTCATCTGAAAGATTACACTGACTTACAAAAAGATATTCAAGCAGGTACATTACCTTCCGTCGTATTTTACAAACCACAGGGCAACTTAAATCAGCACCCAGGGTACACGGATGTCATGTCAGGAGACGAACATATCGCCGAACTTGTCGCCAACCTACAAAAAAGTCGTCAATGGCATAAAATGGCAATCATTGTGACTTATGATGAAAATGGTGGTTATTGGGATCATGTACCTCCCCCAAAAGGAGACCGTTGGGGTCCGGGGACAAGAATTCCGACGATTATTATCTCCCCATATTCTAAAACTAATTATGTTGACCATACTTACTACGATACAACCTCTATACTGAAACTAATCACGCAACGATTCTCTCTTGAATCAATTCTTGGGGTCAGGGCTGAGGCTGGAAACCTCAGCAATGTCTTTGTTAAACAGCAGCCCCGATGATTTACCCGACGATTTATAAGTGACATTCTGGAAACTAACGTCCACTTATAACCTAGAACGAACCCTCTGCATATTCATTGCGCGGCTTGAAGGCGGGCTTTAGGTCAATCTTCACTCACTGATTATTATAACTTTGTGCGTCAGAAACATAATAGTGCGCTTAATCTAAGTCAATTTTTTAATCTGAAGCAATGGTCATGCGCTCAATTAAAATAGAACCCACTTGTTTTGAGCCTTGCACCAATACATCATTACCAATAGCAACGATCATTTTCAACATATCGGCTAGGTTGCCAGCAATGGTAATCTCTTCTACAGGGTGCACAATTACGCCATTTTCAACCCAAAAACCAGCAGCGCCTCTTGAATAATCACCAGTCACCATATTGACGCCTGTTCCCAATAACTCAGTGACTAATAAACCTGTGCTCATTTTGTTTAACAAGCTGGCAAAATCATCCGTGCCAGATTGCACAATCAGATTATGGTTACCGCCCGCGTTACCTGTGCTCTGCATACCTAATTTACGCGCTGAGTAACTGCCGAGCAAATAGCCTTGCAGTATGCCATCTTTCACCAACTGCCTCGCATGCGTGGCTACGCCTTCGTTATCGAACGGGCTGCTTGCCAAACCTTTTTTAAGATGCGGCTCTTCATATATATTCAATAATGGGCTAGCAATTTGTTTACCCAAACTATCTAGCAAAAATGATGATTTACGATACAAATTACCGCCAGAAATCGCGCTAATAAGTGATGAAATCAAGCCGCTAGCTAATGCTGCTTCAAATAAAACAGGCACTTGGCAGGTTTTTATTTTCTTCGCATTTAATCGACGCACCGTACGCTCACCAGCGATTCTTCCAATTTCTGCCGCCACTTGCAAGTCCTCTGCTGCACGCGCTGTGCTATACCAGTAATCCCGCTGCATATTTTCATCAGCTTCAGCAATCACTGAGCAGCTAATACCATGCCGCGAGCTCGGGTAACCGCCAGTAAAGCCGTGGCTATTACTGTAAGCAAAGTAGCCCGTGCCTATTGAAACGCTAGCACCTTCTGAGTTAGTGATTCGCGCATCGACGCGCAAAGCGGCAGCTTCACATTCCTTAGCTATCTCAATCGCCTCATCTACCGAAATATTCCACGGATGATGCAGGTCCAAGTCTAAAATATCCGTAGCCATTAGCTTGGCATCGGCTAAACCGCAAAACTCATCTTTGGCGGTGTATTTAGCAATATTACATGCCGCAGCAACCGTATCTTTTAAGGCTTGCGGGCTTAAATCGGACGTGCTGGCATGGCCTTTTTGCTGCCCAAAATACACGGTAACCGACATGCCTTTGTCACGGTTGTATTCAATATTTTCCGTTTCGCCCATCCGCACCGAGACGCTCTGCCCGATACTTAAACTAAGCTCAGCTTCCGCTGCGCTTGCACCTTGCAACTTGGCGACTTTAAGCACGTCTTCCGACATTTGCTTGATTTCATCTAAAGAATAACTAAACCCTGAATCTGCCATTACTTTTTCATCTTTCAATTGGTGTGTAAACAAAGGCTTAGCGCTTTAAAACAAACGCCCCTGAAAATGTCGACTAAAAAATGCTATCATACCGCAGCATGAAACCTAAAAAGACAATTACCCGCATTGATTTCAGTCACGATGCTAATTTAGCCTCGAAATTAAACGCTGAAGAACCCATTAGCAAAACGCAACTGAAAGCCGATGCCGATGCACAACAAGCATTAGGCGTGCGATTATCTGAGCTGCCTAAAGATAAGCTCCTGAAATTAGACCTGCCAGATACGGTATTAATTGCAGTATTAGAGACTAAAAAAATTACCGCCAATGGTGCCATTAGACGCCACCGCCAATATTTGGGGCGTTTAATGCGTGAAATTGACAATGCGCCTATTTTAGAACAACTCGCACGCTGGGATGGCAAACATACCGCTGAAAATGCTTATTTTCATGGCTTAGAACGCTGGCGTGACCGCATGATTGCAGATGCCGATGTACTTGCAGAATTTATTGCGCTCTATCCAAAAACAGACATTCAGCAACTCCGTACTCTAGTACGAAATGCTCAAAAAGAATTAGCCGCAGACAAGCCACCTAAAAGTAGCCGTGAGATTTTTAAGCGACTGCGTGAGGTGACCGAAGCTTCGCAAAAAGAGTTGGCTAACGACTCAAATGAAACGAAAAGTGACGAATAAGCGAATCATTCATTGTTGATATGTATTTGAACTGCTCGCTGTGGGCTAGCGTTTTCCGCTCAAAATTACAAGAATAACACCAGCTAATTTAGTCGCACCTTAACAAGCGAACACATCATGGAACACTCCCCCGCCATTCTCCACGCCAAAGAACTGCTGTTTCTGATGGGCCTTATTTTAGGCGTTGGCACACTCACTGGCTTTGTTGCACGCCTGCTAAAAGTACCTGATGTCGTGATGTTCCTACTTGCTGGCATGGCGCTAGGCGCTGCGGGGCTTGGCGTAATCATCGTTCCAGTAGATTCAACCTTAAACCAATTGTTATTGATTTTTGGTTCATGCTATATATTGTTTGATGGTGGCGCGAGCATTCGATTAACCGTACTTAAAGGCGTTTGGCCTACGCTCTTATCGCTATCCACCTTGGGTGTGCTGATTAGCGCGGCCATTACTGCGGTTGCCGCCCAATATTTCCTACATTTGCCATTTATTTTCGCAATGCTATTAGGCGCGGTCATTGCCTCCACCGATCCTGCAACCTTGGTACCGGTATTTCGACAAGTAAAAGTCCAGGCAAAAGTCGCACAAACCATCATGAGCGAATCAGCCTTTAATGATGCAATGGGCGCTATTTTAACCTTTGCGGTATTGGCTGTAGCTGTTTCAGGTGGCGACTTCTCTATTAGTGACAATGTAATCTCGCTGTTGCAACAGTCTGTATTAGGCATCATAGGCGGAGCAATATTGGGTTACTTAGCCGCACTTTTAATTGCCCATGAAAAATACAGCTTTTTGGCTGAGTACGCTCCAGTGGTCACGCTCATGTCAGTTGCTGCGGCTTATTTGAGTGTGGATAACCTGCATGCCAGCGGCTTTATGGCGGTATTTGTATTTGGCATGGTGCTAGGCAATAAAGATTTATTCGGCTTCAAAATGAGTGATGATGAAGAGAATCAGCTGCAAGACTTCATCCTCACCACGTCACTCATTATGCGCATTTTTATTTTTGTGCTACTCGGCTCACAAGTCAATTTCGCGCTATTACATCAATACTTTTGGGGAGCACTCGGCGTGGTGGTTGCCTTCATGTTCATCGGCAGGCCTGTTGTCGTGTTTATCTGCGCACTCCCTAACCGCAAGGCCAAATGGACGTTTAAAGAATTGTTGTTTATGTGCTGGACGCGTGAAACAGGAGTTATTCCTGGCGCACTGGCAGGCATGTTGGTGGGGATGAAAGTGCCTTATAGCGAGGTGATTGCATCCGTGACGTTTATGGCGATTTTAATTACCATTTTATTGCAAGCCACCACTAGCAAATGGCTCGCACAAAAGTTAGATCTACTTGAATAAAAACTTGGCTAAATACTTGGCTAAATACTTGGCCAAATTAAAGTTGTGTTTAGTATTCAAGGCGCTTTATTGACGCACGTTTAAGGCCACTGCTGTTTTTACAAGAACATCGTTACGCAGAAGCTCTATCGCGACAGTTTGACCCGCATAGCGCGCTACCGCCGCAAATAAATCATCTGGCTTTTCCAGTGCAAGATCACCTATTTTAAGCAGACTATCGCCCTTTACAATACTGGCCTTGGCTGCTGGCGAATCATTAATCACCGCAATAATGGTTAAACCTTTCACCTCAGCAGCTTTAGCCACGCCCGCGCCATCGTTGTCTGCTGGAATCAACTTAATAATATGCACGCCTAGCAACGGCATCGGCAGCTTTGCCCAATAACTAGCGTAATGTATCAGTAGCATAGGCTGTGTAGACGGCTCGACTAAATATTGATGGCTAATTTCACCGCCTTTTTGCACAACGTCTTTAGTGGCCTCCATTTTCAATATATTAGTTTTTATTGGAATATTTTTGTTATACACCAAAACCCGATCCGCCTTGATGTCTTTTCCATGTTGCAGCGCAAGTTCTGTCGATACATTAGCCGCAACAAAGCTGGACGAGCCTATCATGTCATACCCTGCCTCCAGCATGCTGACGTTGTCCTCTTCTTGACTTTTGCCCGCCTCTAGCTTGGTATCTGGATGTGGGCTAAGCGATTTAAGATGGTCGTTATTTTGCGCTAAATATTTTTCAGCATATAAATTAGACGTAACCGAGGTAACTTCAGCAGCATGCAATTGCGTGGCCAGCAACAGTGTGCCTAAACCAAGCAAACTGAACAACATTAACGCCGCTGTCACTTTGCTGACCGCTAATATTTTTGTTTTAGCTGATGATGATAAGCTCGTGGAATAGTGAGTATTTGTCCGCATGAAAAAGTCCTTTAATGATGGTAATGGTATGATTAAGCCTTAACGTACTAATGACAGACGAATGACAAAAGAATTCATTAAAATTGGCTTAGTTTCCATCAGCGACCGTGCAAGTAGCGGCGTGTATGAAGATCAGGGTATTCCAGCACTCAAAAATTGGTTGGATAACGCGATTCTTACCCCAGTGCAGTTTATCGCGCGATTAATTGCCGATGAGCAAACTGAAATTGAATCTAACCTCATTGATTTAGTTGACCACGAAGGCTGCCATTTGATTTTAACCACAGGTGGCACAGGCCCAGCTTTGCGTGACGTTACACCAGAGGCCACACTCGCCGTGGCAGATAAACAAATGCCAGGCTTTGGTGAGCAAATGCGGCAGATTAGTCTTAACTTTGTGCCTACGGCTATTTTATCTAGGCAAGTTGCGGTGATACGTAAGCAATGCTTAATCATCAACTTACCCGGTCAACCGAAAGCGATTGCGCAAACGCTAGAGGGCTTAAAAGATGAGGCTGGCAATCAAACAGTACACGGCATATTTGCAGCAGTGCCTTATTGCTTGGATCTAATTGGTGCGCCTTATATTGAAACCAATGAAGCGATGGTTAAAGCCTTTAGGCCTAAATCGGCAGTCAAGCCTATTAAGCGGTAGAAACTTGAATAAATAGAAGCGCTATCAAAGAAATAACCCCAAAACAGATGCCCTGAGAGGCAATACCAGAGCGGCTCCCAGAGCATCTGTTTTATATTATTTCTATTAACTAGTTCTCATCCAGAAACGTAACCATATGATTTTATTTGATAAAACGTAATTTTGCAGTGGAAAATCCCAGTGAAAATGTTTATAATTACTCTCAAGCCATTGATTGTAAACAATAAACAAAGCCACCGGGGTT
>CAINBI010000141.1 GCA_903846555.1 uncultured Pseudomonadota bacterium | reverse complement strand
CTGCCTGCTTTACCTGCTGTTACTTTGCACCCCAATGCCAATTCAACTTGCTGTGGAAAAGATTCATTACCTAACGCATAATTACTGTGGATTAAAGGATTATACAATTTAATTGTGTTACGTCCCCTATTGTTACGTCCCCTATTGTTAGTGATTTAATTGTGTTACGTCCCCTATTGTTATTTTCGTAAACATAAGTGACTATATAAACACCTTCTTCAGCATGGCTTATTGTGGTTAATAAACAAAAGCCAATACAGGCAAATGAAAATTGACGCATCAATGTTGACGCTCTTTGCCATACTCGTGATCTAACAAACTGTAATAATTAGAGGGTTCTAGCACAGTCGGTATTGGCTCAAGCTCTGTATTGGGATGATCTTTGCTGTAATGCAAGCCACGACTTTCTTTGCGGGAAATAGCGCTTTCAACAATCAGCTCAGCCACTTGTAATAAATTACGCAGTTCGATTAGGTCGTTACTTACTTTAAAGTTGCTGTAAAACTCATATACTTCATCGCGCAACATGTGGATGCGATGCAGGGCGCGGCTGAGGCGTTTGTCGGTTCGTACGATGCCGACGTAGTTCCACATAAAGCGGCGTAATTCATCCCAAGTGTGCGTAATCAGCACTTCTTCATCTGCATCGGTGACGCGGCTTTCATCCCAGTAGGGTAATTGCGGTGAGGGTCTTGTTGGCTGACTTAAAATGTCTTCAGCTGCGGATTGGCCAAATACCAAGCACTCAAGCAGTGAATTGCTGGCAAGGCGATTTGCACCGTGTAAGCCTGTGCAAGCGGTTTCGCCAATGGCATATAAATTTTTAATGTCGGTGCGACCTTTGTCGTCGGTCATTACGCCGCCGCATGTGTAGTGTGCGGCGGGCACTACGGGAATCGGCGTTTTGCTGATGTCGATGCCTAATTCCAAGCATCGTTTATAAATATTAGGAAAATGGTCTTGAATGAAGGCTAAAGGTTGATGCGAAATATCTAAATAAACGCAGTCTAAACCGCGTTTTTTCATTTCAAAGTCTATGGCGCGGGCGACCACATCGCGCGGCGCAAGCTCTACGCGCGGGTCATGTTCTGGCATAAATCGAGTGCCATCGGGCAGCTTTAATAAACCGCCTTCGCCGCGCACAGCTTCACTGATTAAAAATGATTTGGCATGTGGGTGGAACAAGCAGGTTGGATGAAACTGTATGAATTCCATATTCGCTACACGGCAACCTGCGCGCCATGCCATTGCAATGCCATCGCCAGTGCTGACATCCGGATTGGTGGTGTAAAGGTACACTTTGCCAGCACCGCCTGTGGCTAAAATAGTGTTTTGCGCGGCAATGGTCAGCACTTTGCCAGTGCTGTTATCCAGTACGTAAGCGCCTAAACAGGTGTTGTCGCCAGCCGATTCAATTGTTGCTTCAATTGTTGCTTCAATAGTCGCTTCAATTTTGGTTTGGGCTAATTTGCTGGTAGTGATTAAATCTACCGCAATATGATTTTCCATCACGGTGATGTTCGGGTGCTGCTTTACATTTTCTGATAGTGTGATTTGCACCGCATGACCAGTGGCGTCTGCTGCATGAATAATGCGTCTATGACTGTGGCCACCTTCACGCGTTAAATGATAGCCGCTGTTATCTTGCTCGCGGGTAAAACCTACGCCTTGTTCAATCAGCCATTCCACGGCTTGCTTGCCTTGTTCTGCTACCATTTTTGTCACAGCAACATCGCATAAGCCAACGCCTGCAACCAAAGTGTCTTGGATGTGCGCTTCGAAAGAGTCTTCATCATTCAATACTGCGGCAATGCCGCCCTGCGCCCAATTGCTGGCGCTATCGTTAATGTTACGCTTGCTGACCAAACACACTTTTTTGTGGGCCGCAGTACGTAAGGCCAGCGACAAGCCGGCTAATCCGCTACCAATGATTAAAACATCAAATTGCTGCATAATTTTTGTTAAATGTAAGTGTTGAATGTAAGTAGCAAGTGTAGGTGTTCGCAAGGAACTTATAAGAGTGTATCGCTGTCTTGGTAAAAGGCAATAGGCACACTGTTTCAACATGTAATAAATGCAGAAAATGGCTAACTTATCAATTTGTAACGACGGTTAGGAAAATGTGATGATATATATCAGTAAAATTCAACAGCTTGCACAATTAAGTTTTATGCAACCTGCTACGCAAGGTTATACTTCGATTGATGAAAAAAATAGCAGTGAAAAAAATGATACCAATATTAATCCTACAGGACATTTAAGCGCTGTGGCCGTGATTCCTGCAACAGGTAATCGTGAGATTGATCATGAGCTAGTGCTTCGCGCACAGCGTGGAGATAAACGCGCTTTTGGCATGTTGGTGGATAAATATCAGCGCAAACTCGCGCGCTTGTTGTCTCGCATGGTTCGCGACCAAAATGAAATTGAAGACATCGTTCAAGAATCGTTTATTAAAGCTTATCGCGCATTACCTAACTTTCGTGGTGATAGCGCTTTTTATACCTGGTTATATCGTATTGGTATTAACACCGCAAAAAATCACTTAGTTTCTTTGGGTCGCAGACCTACCGTAAGCACCGATATTGAATTAGAGGATGCTGAAAATTTCGATAGTGGCAATGAATTACGCACTATGGAAACGCCAGAAACGGCCCTGATGACCAAGGAAATTGCGCAAACGGTCAATGATACGGTTGCCAGCTTGCCTGAGGAATTGCGTACAGCCATTACCTTGCGCGAGTTAGAAGGCTTTAGTTACGAAGAAATTGCAACGATGATGAATTGCCCGATAGGCACAGTACGCTCACGTATTTTTAGAGCGCGTGAAACCATTTCACTCAAATTAAAACCATTGCTGGATACGCACGATAACAAGCGATGGTAGTTTCGCTATCAGTAAAATTAATAAAAAATAACAACGTTTGAGATTTAGGAGTTGCAATGAACGAACAAATATCCGCTTTACTTGATGGTGAAATGGCCATTGAAGATGCCGCACATATCTTTACTGCCGTGCAATCCAGCAAGCAAGCCGCAGAGGCTTGGAGCCAGTATCATTTAATCGGTGATGCGATGCGTGGTGATGCTATTTTAAGTGCCCAATTTAAACAAAAGTTAATGCAAAAAATTGAAATGGAAGCCACCGTGTTGGCGCCTAATGCTGCGCTAGTGAGCCAAGTGGCTGAAGTTAAGCGTAGAAGTAAAACGCCAGTGGTATGGTCCGTGGCCGCTTCTTTTGCTGCGGTAATGGTGGTCGGTTGGATGGTGCTACATCAGCAAAGCCAAAGTGGGTCTGAATTGGCGCCAGTTGAAGTTGCGTTAGCCGTAGGTACGCAGGATGGCGCAATAGATCAAGGTATTCCCGCAGAGTATCTAAATGCACATCACGCATCCGCACCTTCTGTGAGCTCATATTACATTCAAAACGCAAGTTATAAAGAGTAATGTTAATGAAGCACTTTGTTATGGTTAGGCTATTTGCCATTGCAGCGCTGTTTGCCAGTCTAAGTGTGCAGGCGAATACCGACGGCGACCTTTGGCAAGTGTTGCAAAAAACGGCAGTGGCAGCGCATGCATTGAGTTATCAAGGCATATTCTATTATCAGGCGGGGGAGAAAGCCCAGCCCGTGCAAATTACCCACTTGTTTAATGGTAGTGGTGAGTTTTCGCGTAATGTGGTGTTGGATAACTCACCGCGAGAAGTTTTTAGCCTAGGCCGCGACTTAGTCATATTTAACCCAAAAAATGAAAAAATCATCATCGAAAAACGGCATGGACAAAATATGTTCCCTGCTATTTTGCCGACCAATTTAGACGCGATTAAAGAAAATTATTCACTGCGCGCTGGTGAGCCCGAACGCGTGGCTGGGCGCGCCGCGCAGATGTTGTTTTTAGAGCCTAAAGACAGTTTAAGATACAGCTACCAATTTTGGATAGATACAGAATACGGCTTGTTGCTAAAGTCCGTTATGTTCAATAGTCGAAATGAAGCCCTCGAAAGTATTGCATTTAACCAGTTAGCCTTGATGGATACCCTTGATTTAGATTGGTTTCAACCCAAGATAGATAACAAGAAAAGTTATGTCATGGAGGACGAAGTCGCCACCATCGCCGATAATGGCGTTTCTACAGGCTGGACGCTTAAGGGATTGCCAGCAGGATTTAGAAAAGTAGACCAGATGATACGCATGGTGCATGGTAAAACTTTACCTGTAACACATTTGATATTCTCAGATGGCTTAGCATCAGTTTCTTTGTTTATTGAGCCGATTACTAAAAATATTAAACCTAGGGTCGGTCATAAATTAGTGGGTAGTACCAGTTTTTATGCCAGCGTGACAGATGGTTACCAAGTCACCGTGGTAGGAGAAGTGCCAGAAGTGACTGTGGCACAAATTGCAAATGCAGTGGTATTTAAAAAGTAATTAATTAGCGTTATTATTTTGAAAAGTAAGAGATCTTTATGATAGAAGAACATGCCATTGTTACCAGCTGCCATAATAGCCAGGCGACGCTTGAAATTGAACGGCGCACCGCCTGTGGCCTGTGCGGACAAAAACGTGGTTGTGGCAACGCAACTTGGGGAAAGTTACTTGGGCATAAAAGTCAGCCTTTGAAAGCGGTGAACGTGATTAATGCCAGCGTTGGCGATAGCGTGGTAGTGGGCATTGATGAGCATGCCATGCTTAACTCGGTATTCTTACTTTATATTGTGCCTTTGCTGGGGCTGTTAGTCGGTGCGGTATTAGCGGATGTATTTTTTAAAAATGAATTTCTCGTCATTTTAAGTGCAGCAACAGGGTTAATCTTAGGTTTTGTATGGGTTAAAGGGCATTTAGTCGGGCGTGATGGCGCGGGCAAAAGTGCTGATAACAAATATCAAGCAGTTATTTTGCGTCATGCCGATGACACAGTAGACGATGAGAATGTGACGGCTAACGCCCGTACAATTCAATATGAGCGTGATAAATTTCAAACTAAACGAGGTGAATAGATGATCAAAAACTGGATTTCCGCAGTTGCTTTCGGCTTAATTTCTACAGTTCATTTTAATGTTAATGCACAAAGCTTGCCCGACTTTACTGAGTTGGCTGAAAAGCATGGTGCTGAGGTGGTGAATATTAGCGTCACGCAGAGCGTACACGTTGATGCTGGCGCTATGCCTTTTCTAGGCATGCCAGATGATGAGCAAATGCAGGAGTTTTTCAAGCGTTTTGGTATTCCTGGCATTCCTGGAAACCCTGGGCAAAATGGCGCACCGCCATCTGATTATAAATCTCAATCATTGGGTTCTGGCTTTATTATTAGCAGTGATGGTTATATTTTAACTAATGCACACGTTGTGAATGAAGCTGATGAAGTGATTGTAAAGTTATATGATAAACGTGAGTTTAAAGCCAAAATTATTGGCGCTGATAAGCGCACAGATGTTGCACTGGTTAAAATCGAAGCAACAGGTTTGCCAAGAGTCACGGTAGGTGAGCCGAGTAAGCTTAAAGTGGGCGAATGGGTTGCGGCTATCGGATCGCCCTTCGGCTTAGAAAACACCATGACCGCTGGCATAGTGAGCGCTAAAGGTCGGGCCTTACCGCAAGAAAACTTTGTGCCGTTTATTCAAACAGATGTGGCGATTAACCCAGGTAATTCTGGTGGGCCATTATTTAATCTAGCTGGCGAAGTGGTGGGCATTAACTCGCAAATTTATAGCCGTAGCGGTGGTTCTATGGGCTTGTCCTTTGCCATTCCAATTGATGTGGCGATTGATATTTCTAACCAGTTAAAATCCTCTGGCAAAATCACTCGCGGCTGGCTTGGTATTTCAATTCAGGAGCTTACCAAGGAACTGGCGGAGTCATTTGGCATGAAAAGCACTGCGGGCGCATTGGTGGCGGGTGTTGAAAAAAATGGCCCTGCTGACAAAGGCGGCTTAGAAGCTGGTGATGTTATTACTAAATTTGATGGAAAATCAATTGCGAATTCTGCTGATTTGCCGCGCGTAGTGGGTGCAAGCAAGCCTGGAAAAATTGTGGCGGTAGAGGTTCTACGTAAAGGCAATATAAAAATACTCAATATCGGTGTGGGTGAAATGCCTTCTGAGTCAGCCGAAGCAGTGCAAGGCAACAAGCCAGCACCTAAAGCGGAAGCTAATAAAATTGGCTTAACGCTTAAAGAACTCACGCCACAACAAAAGAAAAAGTTGGGCGGTAAGCATGGACTGTTGGTTATTGACAGCACTGGTGCAGCGGCGCAGGCAGGCATACGCCGTGGTGACGTGATATTGGGCTTAAATAATAGTGAAACGCAAAGCGTTGAGCAATTTAACAAACAAATTAACAGTGTAGCCGCAGGTAAAGTGGCGGCAGTGCTAGTGCAGCGCGGCGAAAATACTTTGTATGTGCCGATTAAAGTGGCTAAGTAGTGAGTTTTTAAACCTTAAAAGCCGTAAAACAGATGCTCTGTGAAGCCCGTCCCTATTGCCTCGCAGGGCATCTATTTTAATTCCGTTTGGCGATTTTTGATTTTATTTCATCCTAAAACAGCGGGATTTTATTGCTCGTTGGCATGTCCAATTAACCCCAAAAAACATCGTACTAATCCATACGCAAGCCAGGATGCAAATTGTTTGACGATGTTACCTTGCGCCCATTCCTGTGGTGAAATTTGATAGGCGCCGATCTGAATCGCAGCCAAAATATCTAATCGTAACTCTGTCGCAAATGGGCTATCTTTCACCAGCACATTAGCCTCTCTAGCTAAAAACAAGCTGAATGGATCGATGTTGGAAGACCCGACAGTTGCCCAATGGCTATCAATCACCGCGACCTTGCTATGCATAAAGCTTTTACGATATTCGTAAATCTCAATGCCATTTTTTAAAAAGTCCTTGTAAAACGCATGGGTGGCGAACATTAAAAAATATTCCATGCGTCCTTGTAGCAGTAGTTTTACCTTTACACCGCGTTTGGCCGCCTCTAATAACGCCTGTCGGAATCTTCGGCCAGGCACAAAGTAGGCGTTGGCAATAATGATTTCTGATTTAGCCTGCATGATGGCCGTTAAGTATGCCTCTTCAATATCTCGTCTATGCAGCATGTTGTCGCGCAATACTAGCGCCGCCTTAGTCTCTTGATTGGTCGTTAGCAGCTTATTGTCTTGAAGGTGATTGTGCCAAACAGTTGCCGCGTAGCCAGCATTTAACATCCGTAAATGCGCCCATGAAATGTGGCGCCAAAGCTTGTGTACCGCCCAGACCATTTCTGGCAGTAAGTTGCCTTCTATGCGCACTGCATAATCAATGCGGGGGGGTACATTATTAGGCATACGGTTCGGTACATCAAAATCATCAATGATGTTAATGCCGCCAATAAATCCAACCTTACCGTCTATCACGGCAACCTTATAATGCAAGCGCCGCAACCGCCTTTTTTGGAGTGTCCAGGGAGATATTTGGGGTCGATAAAACATAACCTGTACGCCAGCCATTGTTAATTCTTTGGTAAAAGATTGCGGTAAATCTTTACAGCCAAAACCATCCAGCAAAACTTTGACCGTCACACCACGTAGTACGGCTTGTTTTAACTTATTACCAATAAGAATGCCAATGATATCTGCTTGATATATATAGGTTTGCAGGTAAATTTCATGCTCGGCAGATTCGATGGCGGCTTCCAGCGCAGGGAAATATTCCGCACCGTTGCGTAATAGCTTGAGCTGATTGCCGCGAACAAAGTGTGTCATATTCTATTCAAGGTGGCGCTAAGAATTGCATGGTCAGAGACTTTGATGAATTGTGGTCCAGAATGCACTTCAACATGCTTCACCTGAAATCCTCGCACATAAATGCGGTCTAGTCTTAATATAGGCAACCATGAGGGAAAGCTACGCGCGGGCTTGCCAGCATGATGCTCGAACACTTCACGCATATTTAGCCGTTCAGCAAAAATGCGGCCGGTGCGTAGGCCCCAATCATTAAAATCTCCAGCAATAATCAACGGCGCACCTGCTGGCACATGTTGCTCAATATATTCAGAAACGCTGAGTAATTGCTGGCGGCGCCACTGTGCAAACAAACCCAGATGCACACAAACCGCGTGTAAAGGTTTATCCCATTGCGGCACATTTATTTCACAATGTAGCATGCCGCGCTGCTCTGAGCTGTGCGCTGAAATATCTTGATTTGAACTGTAGGTAATTGGATATTTGGAAAGCAAAGCATTGCCGTGATGCCCAGCAGGATAAACCGAATTTTTGCCGTAAGCGAAGTCTGGCCAAATGGCATCTGCCAAAAACTCAGATTGGCCAAAGGCTGGCCACGCGGCAAAGCGCTGGCTATGTTGTGCATGCTCATCGCGTACTTCTTGCAGAAAAACGACATCGGCCTGCAATTTACGTAGCATATCGCGTTGATGATGCAAGGCGAAGCGCGCGTTAAAATGCGTCACGCCTTTATGAATATTGAATGTTGCAATGCGTAAGGTGTTATGCAAACTTTATTTGCCTAATTGAATTAAACACAGTCTTGATCATACAACAATACGCTTTTTAAGCAATTAGTTACAAAATAATCAAGCATTTGTTGTAAAATCACGCCTATTGTGAAAAGGCGCTTATGGCGCTTTATCTTTTTATAAAGCAGATTTAAAAAGTCGTAAAAAAGCTTAAAGACTAAATGAAAAATATTCGTAACTTCTCCATTATTGCCCACATAGATCATGGTAAATCAACATTAGCTGATCGTATAATTCATCTATGCGGTGGTTTAGCTGATCGTGAAATGGAAGCGCAAGTGCTTGACTCAATGGATATTGAGCGTGAACGTGGTATTACTATTAAAGCGCAAACGGCAGCTTTGGATTACGTAGCCGACGACGGTCAAACTTATCATTTAAATTTGATTGATACACCAGGGCATGTGGACTTTAGTTATGAAGTGTCACGCTCACTTTCTGCCTGTGAAGGTGCATTATTGGTGGTGGATGCCAGCCAAGGCGTTGAGGCGCAGAGTGTGGCTAACTGCTATACCGCGCTGGATTTAGGCGTAGAAGTCACGGCTGTGCTGAATAAAATCGATTTACCTTCCGCTGATCCTGACCGTGTGATGCAGGAAATTGAAGATGTGATTGGCATTGATGCGAGTGACGCAGTGCGTTGTTCGGCTAAAACTGGCTTGGGTGTGCGCGATGTATTAGAAGCGGTGATTGCCAAAGTGCCGCCGCCTAAAGGTAATGTTGATGGGCCTCTCAAAGCGTTGGTGATTGATGCTTGGTTTGATAACTATGTCGGCGTAGTCATGCTGGTGCGCGTGATAGATGGTGTGCTAAAACCAAAAGATAAAATTCGCTTAATGGCAACACGGGCGGAGTTTTTGTGTGAGCAGGTCGGTGTATTTACGCCAAAATCGGTGCAAAAAACTTCGCTTTCAGCAGGTGAAGTAGGTTTTGTGATTGCCGGCATTAAAGAATTAGCCAGTGCTAAAGTGGGTGACACCGTTACTTTGGTGAGTAAGCCCGCAACAGAAGCGTTGGCCGGCTTTAAAGAAGTGCAGCCGCAGGTGTTTGCGGGATTATATCCAGTAGAGTCAAATCAGTTTGAAGCGTTGCGCACTGCGCTTGAAAAATTAAGTTTGAATGATGCAAGTTTGTTGTTTGAACCTGAAAACTCAACGGCTTTAGGCTTTGGCTTTAGATGCGGCTTTTTAGGCTTGCTACACATGGAAATCGTACAAGAACGCTTGGAGCGTGAGTACGACATGGATTTAATTACCACGGCGCCAACGGTCGTGTATGAATTGCTACTTAAAGACGGCGAGGTTGTGCAAATAGAGAACCCGTCGCGTCTACCAGAAACATCTCGCATTGAGGAGACGCGCGAACCGATTATCAATGTGAATTTATTGATGCCGCAAGATTACGTAGGGCCAGTGATGACCTTATGTAACAATAAACGTGGCATACAGAAAAATATGCAGTACATGGGTAGGCAAGTGATGTTGAGTTATGAAATGCCGCTCAATGAAGTTGTGCTAGATTTTTTTGATAAATTAAAATCAGTGTCACGCGGTTATGCTTCTATGGATTATGAGTTTTTAGAGTTTCGTGCGGCAGATTTGGTGAAGCTTGATATTATGGTTAATGGTGAGCGCGTAGATGCGCTAAGTATGATTGTGCATAGGGCTAACAGTGTGCGTCGTGGTCGCGAAGTGGCGGCTAAAATGCGCGAATTGATTCCGCGCCAAATGTTTGATGTGGCTATTCAAGCCTCTATTGGCGCTAATATTATTTCCCGCGAAACCGTCAAAGCGATGCGTAAAAACGTGATTGCTAAATGTTATGGTGGTGATGTTTCACGTAAGCGTAAATTGTTAGATAAGCAAAAAGAAGGTAAAAAGCGCATGAAGCAAGTGGGCAATGTTGAGATTCCACAAGAAGCGTTTTTAGCCATTTTACGTATTGAAGATTAATACTTCTTTTAATGTAGCAGATACAAATTAATAGGATACATAGGCAATGATGTTTGCATTATTCATGATCGTGATACTAGTTGTCACTGGGCTAATTTGGCTTTTTGATATTTTGGTGTTAAGTAAAAATCGCGCTACTGGTGTGAGTGAGCCAATGTTGGTGGAGTATGCCAAGAGTTTTTTCCCTGTTATTTTGGTGGTGTTTTTTGTTCGTTCATTTATTGTTGAGCCGTTCAAAATCCCGTCTGGTTCTATGATGCCAACATTACTGGCGGGCGACTATATATTGGTAAACAAATTCATTTACGGTTTACGGGTACCCATTTTAAATAATACTTTCATCAATATTAACAAGCCTAGCAGAGGCGATGTGTTTGTATTTCATTACCCACCGCAGCCATCCATTGATTATATTAAACGTGTGGTCGGCTTGCCTGGCGATAGAATCAGTTATCAGGATAAACAATTAACCATCAATGGTAAAAAGCTGGATATACAAGATGTTGGCAACTATGAATATGTGATGACTGGACTGAATATTATGACGGCTAAACATTACAAAGAGCAACTTGGCTCTGTGCAGCATAGTATTTTAATCCATGACATAGTTGGCAATTACGATGCCGATGCTATTGGCTCAAAATTTGCTAATAATGAAGAAATTGTGGTCCCCGCTGGACATTATTTAGCGATGGGTGATAATCGTGATAACAGTTCAGATAGCCGTGTTTGGGGTTTTGTGCCAGAACAGAACTTGGTAGGTAAAGCCTTTTTTATCTGGATGAATTTTGATCAAGGTTCTAGAATAGGCAGCGCAATTCATTAGTTGCCTAGAATTTAAAACTATTTATTAGCTGGAGATGATGGTGTATCAAACTACAAACAAAAAGATTATTAATTCGAAAAAACAAGCTGGGGCAAGCTTAATTGGCATGCTGTTTGTCGGTGGAGCGGTGGTGTTTGTCGCACTGATGGTTATGAAGATTTTTCCAGCATATCAAGAGTATTTTTCAGTTAAAACTATCATTCACACCATGAATAAAGAATCATTAAAGAGTATGACTAAAAATGAAATTATCGATAACTTTAATAAACGGGCTGATATTGGCTACGTGACGGTTATTCACGGATCAGATTTAACTATTGATAAAAATAGCGATGGTGAAACAGTCGTTTCTGCTGAGTATCAAGTAGTTAAGCCACTTTTTGGCAACGTTAGTTTGTTAATTGATTTTGCAACGCCAAGTGACCGCAAATAATACATACAATGAATCAGCAGGATTTATCAAAACGTCTAGTTTACAGCTTTGTTAATATCAACCTGCTCACACAAGCATTAACGCATCGTAGTTTTAGTGCTCAAAATAACGAGCGCCTTGAGTTTTTGGGGGATGGTGCGCTGAATTTTATGATTGCACACCAGTTATACCAGCGTTTTCCAACCATCTCTGAGGGTGATTTAAGTCGTTTGCGTGCGCAATTGGTTAAAGAGTCTACGCTATGTGAAATCGCAATTTCACTTGATTTAGGTAATACACTCATGCTAGGTGAGGGTGAGCTTAAAAGTGCTGGTTGGCGGAGACCTTCGATATTAGCCGATGCAGTTGAAGCCTTAATTGGCGCGGTGTATCTTGATGGTGGTTTTGCCGCTGCCGAAGGATTGGTTGCGCATCTTTTTGCGAATAAACTCAATACGATAGACCCAAAAGTAATCGACAAAGATCCAAAATCTCTCTTGCAAGAACTGTTGCAAGGAAAAAAAATAGCAGTGCCAGAATATACCGTAACACACTTGGACGGAGAGGCGCATGCCCAAGTGTTTATTGTGGAATGTTGGATAGAGAAATTAAATATACGTACGGATGGTGAAGGCACCAGTCGCCGAATTGCAGAACAACAAGCTGCGCAGCTTGCATTGGAAAAACTAAAGAAATGACAGACTCAGAGATGGATTTAGATTCAGAATCGAATCCAACAGCATTTAAATGTGGCACAGTCGCTATTGTTGGACGCCCCAACGTTGGTAAGTCAACATTACTTAATCATATTTTAGGCATGAAGTTAGCCATTACTTCACGTAAAGCGCAGACCACGCGCCATCGTTTGCTTGGTATTCATACCACTGAAGACACACAGTTTCTATTTGTAGATACGCCAGGCTTTCAGCAAAAGCATCTCAATGCCTTAAATAAAGGTTTGAATAAAACCGTCACCCAAGTTCTGACAGAAGTGGATGTTGTACTCTTTGTGATAGAGCCTATGAAATTAGGTGAGGCCGATCGTAAAGTATTAGCCTTACTTTCAGAAAAAACACCGACATTTTTGGTGGTCAATAAATTAGACTTAATGGGCGACAAAGGTAATATATTGCCGCTGATTCAAGACTTTGATTTGGAATTTCCATTTTCAGAGATTGTGCCAGTCAGCGCGAAAAAAAGTCTCAATTTGGACGAGCTTTTGCAAACCATACGTAAATACTTACCAGAACAAGCCGCCATTTATTCTGAAGATGAATTGACTGATAAAAATGAACGCTTTTTAGCCGCAGAACTCGTGCGTGAGAAAATTTTCCGATTAGTCGGGGATGAGCTGCCTTACGCAGTGGCTGTGGAGATTGAAAAGTTTGAAGTGATTGGTAATTTACGACGCATTTTTGTTGCTATTATTGTCGATAAAGATAGCCAAAAACCAATGTTGATTGGTAAAAATGGCGAAAAAATGAAGCAAATATCTACCGAAGCTAGGCAAGATATGGAAAAGTTATTTGGTGGAAAAGTGTATCTTGAAACTTGGGTGAAAGTTAAAGGTGGTTGGGCCGATGATGAGCGTGCATTGAAATCACTTGGTTATTAAGCCATTCATATTATCCAGCTATGATTTAAAACTAGATTATTCTAAGAAGTGGAATAATCTAGTTTAATGTGTTTTATATAAAGACTTTATGGCTTTAGTCAGTACGCAACGTCAAGACAATCAAGCAGTTTATGTACTGCATACCTACCCATACAAAGAAACTAGCTTGGTTGTAGAGTTATTTACGCATGCTTTTGGTCGCGTAGCCACGACTGCAAAGGGTGCAAGGCGCCCCCGTTCGGCCATGCGTGGCATGTTGCAATCGTTTCAACCTTTAATTGCTACTTGGTCTGGTAAGTTAGAGCTTAAAACATTACACAGCCTAGACTGGGGCGGAGGCTTGTTGCTCCTTAAAGGCGAGGCGTTGATGTGCGGATTTTACTTAAACGAGTTGCTGTTACGTTTATTGCCTCGTGAAGATGCACACGGTAAACTTTTTGAATACTATAGTTTAACGTTAAAAACGTTAGCGAACAGACAAGATTTAGCGACAACATTACGCCGTTTTGAATTGAAGCTATTACAAGAGCTCGGCTATGCGGTTCCGTTAGAACATGATGTGAGCAATGTGCCCATATTAGCCGAAGCCAACTACCGCTACGAGGCGGAACACGGCGCTATCTGGCTTGACATAAACCGCCAAGTAAATGGTATGCAATTAGTAGGTAAAACGCTGATAGATATGGCCAATGATGATTATAGTAATGCCCAAACACAGCAACAAAGTAAACAATTGATGCGCTATTTATTGGCGCATTATTTGGGCGATAAGCCCTTACATACAAGACAGTTGCTGATTGACTTACAAGGGCTTTGATAGTGGAAATTATTGAAGTAGTTGTGAATGTATTAATGGGTGCTGTTGAAACAGTGGCAAGTGGAAAATCAGATAAAAAATTTGGCATATTCGGCTGGATAATTGTGACCCTCCTTATTCTTGGATTGTTTCTATTCACGCTAATAATGAGTCAATAATCGAGTTAATCTTTATCTATAAAAGCATAGATGGAAATTTTTGATTTTGGGGTTTTAAAATAGATGATTAAATTAGGTGTAAACATAGACCACGTTGCGACGATACGCCAAGCGCGCGGCACCAAGTATCCTAGCGTTGTGCAAGCGGCTTTGCGTGCTGAACAGTCTGGCGCAGATAGCATTACGCTACATTTGCGTGAAGATAGGCGCCACATGCAAGATGCCGATGTTTACGCGCTAAGAGGTTTGCTACAAACCCGTATGAACCTTGAGTGTGCGGTCACTGATGAAATGATAGATATTGCATTAGACGTAGCGCCACAGGATGTTTGTTTAGTGCCAGAAAGACGGGAAGAACGGACCACGGAAGGTGGACTTGATGTAGTGGGTAATTTTGCTAATGTACAGAATGCAGTAAAAAAATTAAATGATGCAGGCATTCGAGTTTCATTATTTATTGGCCCAGATTTCGCACAAATTGATGCTGCAAAGAGCGCTGGTGCGCCTGTTATTGAGTTGCATACTGGTATCTTTGCCGATGCAGAGAATCCTTTAGATAAGGCGTGTGAGTTACAGCGTATAAAAGACGCGGTAAATCATGCGCTTGCGTTAGGGTTGGTGGTCAATGCAGGTCATGGCTTGCATTATCATAATGTGCATGAAATCGCCTCAATTGAAGGCATAGACGAGCTGAATATTGGCCATGCAATTGTTGCCCATGCCTTGTTTGTTGGTTGGGATAACGCGGTGCGCGAGATGAAAGCTTTAATTAAAGAGTTTTCTTTTAAGTGATGATAGTTAGCGCCACACACTACTCAATATGTCAAGACAGTAATTTTCACTAATATGATTTTCGGAATTGGCACAGATATCGTTGAAGTTAGCCGCATTCAAGCATCTATCACACAGTTTGGTGATGATTTTTCTAGGCGAATACTTGCGGATAGTGAAATTGAAAGTTATATGCAATCACACATCAAAGCGCGTTTTTTGGCTAAGCGTTTTGCCGCGAAAGAGGCCTTTTCTAAAGCGCTTGGGACTGGTTTACGAGCACCCGCGACATTTCAAAATATTGCAGTGTCACATGATGAATTGGGTAAACCAATTTTGGTGTTAGCGCCAGAGTTGCAGGCTTTGGTTGATTCTAAAAATATCACACAAACCCATATCAGTATCAGTGATGAAAAGAATTTAGCTGCGGCATTTGTGGTGTTAGAAACATGAATGACGCACTGGATATTTCTCGCCGCTTTGGTGGCGTTTCGCGGTTATATGGTGCAGATGGCTTTGCCCAACTGCAAGCTGCCCATATTTGTGTGATTGGTATTGGCGGCGTTGGCTCATGGGCAGCAGAGGCGTTGGCGCGCAACGCCGTAGGAACAATCACCTTGATTGATCTAGATAACATTGCCGAGTCTAATGTCAATCGTCAGTTACATGCAGTAGACGGTACTTTTGGTCAGGCTAAAGTGTCTGCGATGGCGGATCGCATCAGGCTGATTAACCCGATGGCAACAGTGCTTAAGATAGAAGATTTTGTTACGATTGAAAATGCTAATGAAATGCTAAATCAACACTACGACGGCGTGATTGATTGTATCGATGATGCTAAAGCGAAGGCCGCGATTGCTGGGTTTTGTCAGAGGAATAATATCCCACTTGTCATGACTGGCGCGGCTGGTGGTCGGCTAGATGTTACGCGAATTAAGCAGGCTGATTTGAGCATGGTTAGTCACGATAAACTATTGGCAAAAGTTCGTAATTTGTTGCGTCGTGATTATGGCTTTGCTAAAGTAGACGCTGAAAAAAACAAACCTTTAAAACTTGATATTCAATGCATATACTCTGATGAGGAAGTCATTAAGCCTGATTTTGTTTGCGACACTGGCGACAGTGCTATAACGGGTTTAAATTGTGCAGGATACGGCTCTAGCGTATGTGTTACCGCTTCATTTGGCTTTGCAGCATCAGGGTTACTATTACAACAATTGCTGCGCCGTTAACGTGATTCTCAGTTAACGAATTTAAGTCGTTAGTGGGTCTTTTGCCTATAATCTAGAATTTTATTCTCTATTGTTTGGTGAATCTGTAGCCTCAATAATCTGGTAAGTTCCCTCCCTAATATCGTCAACTTACCCATTCAAAAAAATCAGGTCTAGCCAGGGTGTGTATGCTCGAATACAATAAAGCATGTGGCTAGGGTAATGGCCGCGTTATTTTCATCAAATATTCATCAATTTGTCACAATTGGCGCATAACATCAACTGCATATAAAAATCGAAATTAATATGCGCTCAACTTTTCCACCTTTGAAATTACTTAACCGTGATACCAGCATTTTAGCGTTCAATGAGCGTGTGCTAAGTCTTGCGCGTAATCCAGATTACCCCTTGCTTGAGCGCTTACGTTTTCTTTGTATTGTTTCGTCAAATTTAGATGAGTTTTTTGAAGTTCGTGCGGCGCCGCATGTAGATGCTATGCGTGATGATGAGCAAAATAGTGATATAAACGTGCAAAGTTATCAAACGATTTCTGAAGTTGCGCATGCGCTTGTTGATAAACAATATGAAATATTTAATACGGAATTGATGCCAGCCCTCGTTGCACAAGGCGTTCATTTGGTATCACACGGTGATCGCACGCCAGAGCAGCGACGCTGGGTAGCTCGATACTTTGAATCAGATGTCCGCCCCTTGCTAGTGCCTGTTGCGCTTGATCCATCACATCCTTTTCCGCAAGCCGCCAATAAATCACTTAATTTCATCGTATCGCTTAGCGGTCAAGATGCGTTTGGTCGCAGTAATAATATTGCAATTGTTCGCGTGCCAAGAGCGTTGCCGAGATTGATTAAATTACCAAAAAACTTAAGTGATAAACAGCAAAAATTTGTATCGTTATCTAGTGTTATTAGAGCGCATCTAGCCAGCTTGTTTGCTGGTCGCGAAGTGCTGAGTTTTTCTCAGTTTCGTGTGACACGACATTCTGATTTGGCGGTAGATGAAGATGATGTGAAGAATTTACGCACTGCTTTACGCAAAGGGCTGGTGCAGCGTAATTTTGGTGATGCTGTGCGTTTAGAGGTGTCGTATGCTTGTGACGAGAAGTTGGCTAAATTTTTATTGCAGCAGTTTGATCTGCCTAAACTATCACTTTACCGTGTTAATGGACTTGTGAATTTAGCACGTTTGATGCAGTTGGCTGATTTGGTTGAGGGTAATCAGCTGAAATTTAAATCATTTGAACCTAAAATCAGTCGGCAATTAGTGCCTAATCAATCTTTTTTTACACAGCTAAAACAGCGTGATATTTTAATTCATCAGCCTTACGAGAGTTTTGAGTCTGTGATTGATTTCTTGCGTGAGGCGGTCAATGATCCTGATGTTTTATCGATTCAGCAGACGATCTACCGTACCGGTTCGGATCCTCGCATGTTGAAGTTGCTGCAAGAGGCTGTGCGGCGAGGTAAAGAGGTAATGGCTGTTGTTGAGCTTAAAGCTAGGTTTGATGAAGAGGCGAACATCAACTGGGCCGAAGATTTAGAGTCTGTTGGTGCGCAAGTTGTTTACGGTATTGTTGGTCTGAAAACACATGCCAAAATGTTGCTTGTAATGCGCCGAGAAGGCGCAAATCTAAAATATTATGGTCATGTTTCAACTGGAAATTACAACCCAAGAACCGCGCGACTATATACCGATGTGAGCATGCTCACGGCTGACACGCAGATTACCCGAGACATGGAGCATTTGTTCAGACATATCGCCAGCCAAGTTAAGCTGCCGCGTATGCAAAAGCTATTAGTAGCGCCATTTAATTTGCATAGACAAATGGTCGCTAAAATTAGAAGCGCAGAACTTGCTGCAAAAGCTGGCAAGCCAGCTAAAATTATCTTAAAAATGAACGCGCTCACTGATGAAGCTTTAGTGCTTGCCTTGGTTAAGGCTGGTCGAGCAGGTGTTGAGGTTGATTTAATTCTACGCGGCGCCTGCATACTGCCTGTGGATGCGCCTGGTTTGGATGGTCGCATTCGTGTACGTTCGATTATAGGACGTTTGTTGGAGCATTCCCGCATCTTTTATTTCAAAATAGACGATGTGGAAAATATGTGGCTTGCCAGTGCGGATTGGATGAACCGCAATATGATGCGCCGCGTGGAAATTGCATGGCCGATTATTGATGAAAAGAATCGCGCTCGCATCTTGAGTGAATGCTGCCAAATGAGTTTGGATGACAATAAGGATGCATGGTTGCTAACTGGAGATGGTGTCTATGTGCTGAGCGCGCCTAACACCACTTCCAATACATCTTTGCTTAAGATTAAAGGTGTTGATTATGCAAAAGCCTTTAGCGCGCAACAGTACCTTATCCAAAAGTATGCTGATTAGATGGTTAGAACAATGTAATTATGGCGAATCTAATATTATGGCGACATGCTGAAGCCGAAGTGCAAAGCGATAGCGGTGCTGACACAGATAGAGAATTAACCAAACATGGCCGTAAGGATGCTGCAAAAATGGCTGAGTGGCTTAATCAATATTTACCAAAAAATACAGATATTTTATGTAGCCCTGCAAAACGCTGTTTAGAAACGGTTGCAGCTTTGCAGCAACCCAATAAAACAAAAGTTAAGCGCGAAGTGAAAGTGGTTGATTTTTTAAGTGTGGATAGCTCAGTTAGCGAGATCATTAGGCAAGTGAGTAATAACGATACGAGTCAAACGATTTTGATTATTGGACATCAACCCAATTTAGGCTTATTGCTTGCTAAGCTGCTGGGCATGAAAGAGGGCACTTTGGTGGTTAAAAAAGGCGCAGTATGGTGGCTGCGCCAGCGCTATTTACCTAATTTGGATGGTGGTGTAACGCAAACTTATTTGCATGCGGTACAACAGCCAAATTTATAGGCAGACTTACAAATAAGCTTAATGACTTAATTGTACATCTGCTTAGGTATCATTTTTTATTGGGTCTACCTGTTTTAATGGTAGGCACTTTAATCATGGCGGCTTTTAATGCTGCATCGGTCATTGCGCTTAGTTGCATAATGCCCGCGCGTAACAATTCACTTTTTTTCGCTGGTTGGCCAAGTTTAATTAAACGCCCTTTCAATACTGAAAATTGCGTATATTCCACTTTAGGCATGGTGAAGCTATCGCGCTCCATTTTTAATTTAGGCGTTTTTTCTACTTTAGCTGGCTTAGCCTTTACTGCTGCAGCCTTAACTACCACAGCCTTCACCACCACAGCCTTCACTACTTTTTCAGGGGTAACCTTAGTGCTGCTAGCGGTAGTTGAAGTTTTTGCAGGCGCTGATTTAGCAGCTACGGTTTTCGCTACAACTGGTTTGCTGGCAACTGGTTTTGTCGCTTCAACTTCTTTAGTGGGTGCAGCTAAAGCAGCGACCTGAGTAGGATTGGTTTTTGACATGATAAGCTCCTTAATAAACGGTATAAATAGTTTATACCGTTTATTATAAAATGCAATATTGTTTTTATAATTAATTCCGTTAAGAAACAGTCACATCGAACAGCCAGCTAGTTTTTTGCCAAGCTAACTTTTCTTCACCTAATAGATAATAAGATTGCGGGTATTTTTCAGGCCATGATTTTGGCAGGGTTAACTGAATAGTGTTGTGATGATAATGTAACTGAATGCCGCGCAAGTTTGGCATGATGCGAGCGTGGCATAAAATCACTGCTAAGCGTAAGCATGCAAGTTGCATGACTAAAATACGGTTAGAAAAATCAGCCTCTAAGCGCTTCAATTTACCTCTGTGGCCTAATATTAATAAGCTTAAGCAATGCAGTTCGCTTTGTGCAAAGCCAGGCGGCTCAGCATGTTCAAGTATGTAGGCACCATGCAAATTAACATCAATTGGTGAGACCTTACCTCCAACTTCATGTAATAAACCAGCCCAATATAATTTACGCGCGTGCGCTTGCTGTTCATCTGGCGCAAATTGAATATCTTCACTTATTTTCTCAAATAACTTCGAAGCAATATCGGCAACAGTTGTTGCATGCACTTCATCGACATCAAATTTTCGTGCTAATCGTTGCACTGAGGCGTTTCTTAAATCGATCATTTCGTTATCACGCGCCAGCATGTCGTACAGCAAACCGTGTCTTAATGCGCCTTTTGCAACGTTTAAAGTTTCAATTTTTAAGAAATCAAATGCACCAAGCATAATGGATAAGCCCCCCGCGATTACAGCTTTCCGCTCCTCTTTTAACCCTAGTAAACGTAATCTATCGGTGTGCTTGGCACGCAGCAACTCTTCGCGTAACCAAAGAAGACCTTCTTTTGTGATGGTGTCTACTGGCCTACCGTATTGCACTAACACGTCAGCAATTGCTCCTACTGTGCCAGAAGCACCATAAGCAACATCCCAATGCTTACGGCAAAAATTGACGCCTAAAGTATCGAAAATTGATTCTGCGGCAATCTCTGCGCGGGTAAATGCATTTTCTGTTAAATCGCCTGTACCAAAATGTTTAAGTGACCATGCTACTGATCCTACATGTAAGGAGGCCGTATGTTGCGATGCAAATCCTTGACCAAGGATGAATTCAGTAGAACGCCCGCCAATATCTATGACTAGGCGTCTCTCATTAGATTGCGGTAAAAAACGGCTCACACCTTGGTAAATCAGGCGCGCCTCTTCTACGCCAGAAATCACTTCGACATCAAACCCCAGTGCCTTTTTAGCCAGTTTGATGAATACATCACGGTTATTTGCTTCACGCAAAGTTTGTGTCGCCACGGCGCGTACATGTGTCGCTTCAAAGCCTTGTAAGCGCTCACCAAACCTTGCTAAACAACGTATACCACGTTCAATGGCTTCAGCCGTCAGGTTGCGATCTTCATCTAAATCTCCGCCTTGCCTAACGGCCTCTTTTAGATACTCTATCCGCTGGATGTGTCCGCTATCTAAGCGACCGATTTCTAGTCTAAAGCTATTAGAACCTAGGTCAATTGCGGCCAATAAGGACTTGTTTGCGGGCTTGTTACTAAGGATGTTCGTCTTATTTTCCATAATTTCTTGTGAGCGCATTTAACTGTTACTTTTTGTGTAAAACAATAATATTGTTTATTTTATAATTATAGTTTGAAATTTTTATGACAAAGAAAAAATGAAACAATTTTTTTCGTGCAAAGTTACACATGTAATCACTTGACTGCCGTTGGTCAGCTAGATGGTGTGTGCCACATCTTAACCTTAGCGTCATATTTGATTCACATTCAGCTATTAATCTGTCTAAGTCTGCATTGAGACGCGCATCTGGATTTAACGCTGGGCTGTCGCTGGGTAGGTAGAGCAATTCAATCTGCGCCTTGTGTACCCCACGAAGTTTCTGTGGCATGTGTCAATGCTAAGAAGCAAGCCAAGAAAATTTCTGGTAACAGTCTATTCGTAGAGTGTCGTAACAAAAAAATAATATATACCGAAGTGGCCGCTTAAACCGTCAATCAACTATCTGTTTTGTCTGCACGTATCTGTTAATCCAAACAAACCTAGCTAAATTAACCTTGGCATTGAATGCGGCTTATTTTAGGTTAAGACTTGAAAGTTTGATACCTAAGCCACATTAACATTAAGTGTTTACAATTAACTCAGGATTTTAATATGGCAAAACAAACCGATAAAAACAGCCCAGCACTAGAGACTCCTTTAAAAGAATCAATGGCTTTTCAGGCTGAAGTTAAGCAGCTTTTACAATTGATGATTCACTCTTTGTATAGCAACAAGGAGATTGTATTGCGCGAGTTGATTTCTAATGCATCTGATGCAGCGGATAAATTACGTTTTGAGGCGCTGGCCAACAGCACTTTGTATGAAAATGATAGTGAGCTGAAGATTCGCGTTTCTTTTGATAAAGAAGCACGTACGGTGACAGTTTCAGACAATGGCATTGGTATGAGCCGCGATGAAGTGATTGCGAATATCGGCACGATTGCAAAATCTGGTACCAAAGAATTTTTTAATGCGCTTTCTGGTGATCAGGCAAAAGACGCTAATTTGATTGGTCAATTTGGCGTGGGCTTTTATTCTGCCTTTATTATTGCCGACAAAGTCACTTTAACCACGCGTCGTGCTGGTACTACAGAAGCGATTCGTTGGGAATCTGCGGGCGAGGGTGACTTTACGCTAGAAGCCACAGATAAAAACACTCGCGGCACAGAAGTAGTGCTGCATCTACGTGAGAGTGAAGATGAATTTTTAAGCGATTGGAAACTTAAAACCATTATTCGCAAGTATTCAGACCATATTACTTTACCTATCGTCATGAAAAAAAGCGAGTGGAAAGATGGCGCTGAAGTACCAACCGATGAAGATGAAACGGTCAATAAGGCTTCTGCATTATGGGCGCGTAATAAAAATGATATTAGCGAAGAAGAATATCAAGAGTTTTACAAACATGTTTCGCATGACTTTGAAAACCCTCTCGCGTATTCGCATAGCCGGGTAGAAGGTAAGCAAGAATATATTTCATTGCTTTATATTCCAAGCAAGGCGCCGTTTGACTTGTACGACCGCGAACGCCGTCATGGCATTAAATTATACGTTAAACGTGTATTTATTATGGAAGATGCTGAAAAGTTGATGCCACAATATCTACGCTTCGTACGTGGCGTCATTGATACGTCTGACTTACCGCTGAATGTATCTCGCGAGATTTTGCAGTCTAGCCGTGATGTAGAGGCGATTAAAGCTGGTTCAGTGAAGAAAGTGTTAAGTCTATTAGAGGATATGGTCGAAAATAAACCAGAAGACTACACAAAGTTTTATGCTGAATTTGGTCGTGTATTAAAAGAAGGTCCAGGCGAAGATTTTGCCAATAAAGATAAAATTGCTGGTTTGTTAAGGTTTGCCTCAACCAAGGCCGATACTGATGTGCAAGAGGTTTCTTTTAAAGACTATATTGCACGTATGCAGCCTGAACAAGATGTGATTTATTACATTACCGCTGAAAGTTTTGCCGCAGCGCAACACAGCCCACATTTGGAGATTTTCCGCAAAAAAGGCATTGAAGTATTGTTAATGTCTGACCGCGTAGATGAATGGTTGCTAGGTAGTTTGACTGAGTTTGACAGTAAAAAACTGCAGTCTATCGCTAAAGGTGATTTGGATTTAGGTAAGCTTGAGTCTGACACTGAAAAAGAGATTCACAAAAAAATTGAAGAAGAAGCCAAAACGCTGGTAGAGCGAATCAAAAAAACTTTAGGTGCGCAAGTGAAAGATGTGCGTGTTACGCATCGATTAACTGATTCGCCAGCGTGTTTGGTGAGTGATGCTCAAGATTTGTCTGGTAATTTAGCGCGTATGCTAAAAGCGGCAGGGCAAAATGCACCAGAAGCTAAGCCTATTTTAGAAATCAACCCAGTGCATAAGCTGGTGAAGCGTCTTGAGCATGAGTCTGGCGATGTGGCATTTAGTGATTTAGCACTAGTGTTGTTCGATCAGGCTTTACTGGCTGAAGGTGGCGCATTGGATGACCCAGCAAGTTTTGTTAAGCGTATGAATAGCCTGATTAGCTAATCTCTAAGTTTGTTCGAAATTAAAAAACCCGTACAGTAAATACTACTGTGCGGGTTTTTGCATATTCACCATGCTTAATAAAACCGTCATTCGTAAACAGGTGCTTTATTTGTTAGAATGTAACCTTAGATTATTTATTAACATTTGCAAGAAAAGACACTAATGAAAAAGCCTGTGAAAACACCTGTAGAAGTTCAAATTAATACAACCGCCAAAACAGCCGAAGCCGCCGTAAAAAAACTTAAAAAAACAGCAGAAAAAGTCAATATTGAAGTTGGCGCTATTGATAAATCAAAGAAAAAAATAAAATCTAAAGTCAGTGCTACGCATAAACTCAGCCCTATTGATCAGGCCTTACAAAACCATTTGGTATTTTCTACGTTTAAAACAAGTGAGGCTGCTACGCCAAGAGATTGGTACGCTGCAGCAAGTTACACCGTGCGCGACCATGTGGTTGAGCGTTGGATTAAAACAGCGGAATCTTATTATCGCGAAGATCCTAAACGTGTTTATTATTTATCATTAGAGTTCTTAATCGGACGTATGCTGAGCAATGCGGCACTGAATTTGGGCATTAAAGATGAGCTAAAAGAGGGATTGGCTTCACTAGGCCGTGATTTAGAAAACACTGTGGAGATGGAAACAGACGCGGCCTTAGGTAATGGTGGTTTGGGTCGTCTTGCAGCATGCTTCTTAGACTCTATGGCGACGATGGATATTCCGGCAGCAGGCTATGGCATACGTTATGAATACGGCATGTTTAAGCAAACTATAGAAAATGGCCAGCAGGTGGAAAATCCAGATAATTGGTTGCGCTATGGCAATATTTGGGAATTTCAGCGCCCAGAATTAACTTATAGCATTAAATTCCATGGCCAAGTGGTGAAGTATCCTACGGAACATGGTGAGTTTCAGCATTGGGTAGATGCTGAACATATCGTGGCAATGGCCTATGATGTGCCTGTGCCAGGTTACGGAACTGAAACAGTCAATACTTTGCGTTTATGGTCTGCTAAAGCCACTCGCGAGTTTGATTTGCGCCACTTTAATGATGGTAATTACGAACGTGCAGTAGAGGAGCGTAATGAAACTGAAAATATTTCTAAGGTGCTTTACCCAAATGACGCCTCGATGTTGGGCAAAGAGTTGCGCTTAAAGCAACAATACTTCTTTGTTTCCGCATCCATACAGGATATTTTACGCCGCTTTTTGAGTGCCCATGAAATTAAGCAGCTGTCTGACTGGGATCTGTTGCCAGAGAAAATCGCGATTCAACTTAATGATACGCATCCGTCAATTGGTGTGGCTGAAATGATGTATCAGCTTGTAGATAACCATCAATTGCCTTGGGATAAGGCATGGGCTTTAGTGGGTAAAATATTTGCTTATACCAATCACACTTTAATGCCAGAAGCTTTAGAAACTTGGACTGTCGCGTTATTTGAGAATTTGCTACCTCGACACTTAGAGATTATTTACCAAATCAATAAAGAATTCCTAGGTATGGTTAACCACCGGTTTCCAGGTGAAACGGATTTGTTAACACGCGTTTCTATTATTGATGAATCGCATGGCCGTCGGGTACGCATGGCGCATTTGGCTGTGGTAGGCAGCCACACGGTGAATGGTGTAGCTGCATTACACAGTGAGTTATTAAAGCAAACTTTGTTTGCTGACTTTAACCGCATTTACCCTGGTAAATTAACCAATGTGACCAATGGTATTACGCCGCGTCGATGGCTGAATCAGGCTAATCCAGCGTTGACCAGTTTGATAGAAAAAGTGATTGGCGCCGATTTTAAAAAAGACCTCACGCAAATCAAAAAAATTACACCATTGGCCGATGATGCCGACTTCAGAAAAGCGTTTGCAGCCGTAAAGCTAGGCAATAAAGTGAGATTAGCCGATAAAATCGAACGGTTAACTGGCATTAAACTTAATACCAATAGTTTGTTTGATGTGCAGATTAAGCGTATTCACGAATATAAACGTCAGCTACTTAACGTGTTGCATGTCATTACTTTGTACAACCGCATTCGTAGTGGTGAACAAGGCATTACGCCACGTACTGTTATATTTGGCGGTAAAGCCGCACCTGGCTATTGGATGGCGAAACAAATTATTCGCTTGATTAACGATATTGCACAGATTGTGAATAACGACCCTGCAGTGGGCGATCAGTTAAAAGTGGTGTATTACCCAAACTACGAAGTTTCAGCAGCTGAAATCCTGTTTCCAGGTAGTGATTTATCTGAGCAAATTTCAACAGCAGGTACTGAGGCAAGTGGCACGGGTAATATGAAAATGGCGCTTAATGGCGCTCTCACCATTGGTACCTTAGACGGTGCAAACGTTGAAATTAAAGAAGAGGTGGGCGATGAAAATATATTTATATTTGGCTTAACGACACCACAAGTGGCTGAAGCTAAAGAAAATGGCTACAACCCGCGTGATTATTACAATAATAATGCAGAGTTAAAAGAAGTGTTAGATATGATAGGTAGCGGTTTCTTTTCAGTGGAAGAACCTAATCGTTACCACGCGATTATCGATAATCTACTTAATAAGGGAGATCAATATCTATTGCTTGCAGATTATGCGAGTTATATTGAAACGCAGGATAAAGTGGCTGAGGTCTACAAAAACCAAGATGAGTGGACGCGTTTGGCCATTTTAAACGTCGCTAATATGGCTAAGTTTTCTAGCGATCGTGCCATTGGTGAGTATGCAAAAAATATTTGGAATGCTAGTCCTGTAAATCCGCTAAGGTCCGTAAGTAATACTAAGTGATACTACTAAGCAATGAGATGGCCTGCATCGCCATGATGGGACCCTTTTCTCATTAATAAATTGATTTATGGTGAGACCTTTGCACGAAGCTAAATTAACCACAATTTAATATAATTCGCCAATTATCGTCATTCCCGCGTAGGCGGGAATCTAGGCGAATCAACAACTTAACTGGATTCCCGCCTATGCGGGAATGACGATGTTGATGGGTTTTAGGGTTAAAATTAGCTCGTGCAAAGGTCTCATGGTAAGGGTTATCTGCGATAGTTATTTTTACGATAACTATTTGTGAGTATGCAGATGACAAAAAATACTCACCGTGATTCTCACAGTGAGTTTTAAATTAACTTACATGTATGCATTCGGCATGAATCGCTTCTAATGCTTTAAGTGGATTAGGATTTAAAGTAATCGGTCTGCCAATCACAAGGTAGCTGGATCCCATTTTGAGCGCCTCTGTGGGGGTGACAATACGCGACTGATCGTCTTGGTTTGCATCGATAGGTCGGATACCAGGGGTTACCAACTGGAAATTACTACCCATTTCGTCTCGTAACATGCGCGCTTCAAGTGCAGAGCATACAACACCATCTAAACCAGCTTGCTGGGTCAGTTTGGTAAGGTTAAGTACATGTGTCGCTAGGTCTGTTTGTATGCCAATTTGATTTAGACCTGCTTGGTTCATGCTAGTGAGTACCGTGACTGCAATTAACAGTGGCTTGGTTTCGCTCCCACTCACGGCTTGTTGGGCCGCTTGCATCATTTCCAATCCGCCACTGGCGTGAACATTAAGCATCCAAATGCCTAAGTTGCTTGCAGCACTGCAAGCTTTTGCCACGGTATTAGGAATGTCGTGAAATTTCAAATCCAAAAATACGCCAAAGCCAGCATGGGTTAATTCTTCAATAAACTTGGGCCCAACAGCCGTAAATAGTTCTTTACCAATTTTTAGCCTACAAATTGCTGGATCAAGTTGATGCGCTAATTTTAGGGCATCAGCTGCATCGGCATAATCTAGCGCAACGATGATTTTAGGGTCGTTAATGTTGTAATTTGATATTGGTGGATTCGTCATATTCTTATACTTACATTCGGATTAATCAAACAGTGCTTGGTTCTGCAGGCAGTGCTTCCCATGCGTTACAGGCTGGGCATTGCCAGTGGTGGTATTTAGCTTTAAAACCACAGTGTTCGCAATGGTAGGCGGTTCTATTGCCAATCGCATGCCTTACCGCTTGCTGCATCAGTTGCGTGTCTTGTTGACCAGCAGTTTTATTGTCAGTTTCTACAATCGCACGCGCCTGTAGTAATTGGTCTAATGTATTTAGGCTGGGTTTTTTAATCAATTCATCACGCGCTAATTTTGCGGCACTTGTCGCACCTTCTTCGACCAGCGTTGCTTCGTATAGTACGTTGAGCAATGAAGGTAGTTTATAAGTTTGCAGATACGTTTGCAGCAAGCTTAAGCCTTCATTGGCTTGATTAAGAGTACGGAAACTGCTGAGCAGTTTTGGTGCAATTAAGCCTAAGTATTCAGGCTGTTGAAACTCGATGCGTTTCCAAGTTGAAATGGCCGTTTTATGCGCACCAGCTTCTGCTTCTAAATCACCTAACAATACGTTGGCGCGCACACAGTTCTTATTAGCATTCAATGCCTGCTCCAGCTCAAATCTAGCCGTATGGCTGTCATTCGCCAGCTTTGATTTGACTGCCATTTCACAGTAATAATGTGACACTTCAACCCGAAATGATACGCCAGAAAGTCTTTCTAGCTCGGTTGCAGCTTTAATGGCGCGCTCCCATTCTCGTTCGCGCACATATATTTCTAGTAGAGCACGTAGGGCTGGTTGACGATAACGGTCATCATTGAGTGATTCGAATAACTCTTCGGCGCGGTCTAGCAAGCCCGCTTTAAGATAGTCTTGCGCCAGTTCAGCAGTCACTGCAAGTTTTTGTTGTGGCTCAAGTTCTTTTTTTTCTAATAAATTAAGGTGTAAATGTATGGCGCGATCTACTTCACCGCGCCTTCTAAATAGACTACCCAAAGCAAAATGCAGTTCAAGAGAATCGG
Source organism: uncultured Pseudomonadota bacterium (assembly GCA_903846555.1). Classification (GTDB taxonomy): domain Bacteria; phylum Pseudomonadota; class Gammaproteobacteria; order Burkholderiales; family Methylophilaceae; genus Methylotenera. The sequence goes on along the minus strand of CAINBI010000141.1, from coordinate 15,355 downwards.
TATTGGCTTGCACCGCTTCAGAAAAAGCTTCAATCGCTTTGTCATGCTGATTAGTAATAAGAAAATTCAAGCCTTTAAAATAGGCGGCGGGTAATGCGGAAGATTCAGCGAGTAATTGCTTAAGGTCAACCCGTGCGGCTAACCAGCCAAGGCTGAAAAATAGCGGTAGTGCTAATAACCACCAGAATTCAAATTCCATGATGTTTTACTTTGTGATAGTTGTGGTTATGTGTGAAATTAGTGTGACACAGATTATTTAAGTATTGAGTGATGTTGGGTTGCATAGGGTGTAATTTTAGCTTAATTAAATACTTATGGGCATCTCTATTAAAACAGCTACATTTATGTGAGACTTTAACAATTGTTGATATTAGAAAACGGTTGATATTATTGAACAATAAAAAACGGCAGCTATAAGCTGCCGTTTTTAAAGAACTTAAACCATTAAAGCAAAAAAATTAGCTTAAATCCACACGCTCACGTAATTCTTTACCTGCTTTAAAGTGCGGTACATATTTTTCAGGTACCTGTACTTTGCTGCCAGTTTTAGGATTACGACCCAAGCGTGGTGGACGGTAATTCAAGCTAAAGCTTCCAAAGCCACGAATCTCGATGCGCTCGCCAGTGGCAAGGTTATCAGACATCGCATCTAAAATCGCTTTTACTGATAGTTCGGCATCTTTCAGCACTAGTTGTGGAAACCGCTCCGCAAGCAGGGTAATTAGCTCAGATTTGGTCATGCATATGTGCCTTTATATTAGCTAATTAGCTTATTTCTTGCTGTCTAATTTTGCTTTTAATAGCGCACCAAGGTTGGTTGTTCCAGCAGTAGCGCCATCGTTCGGCACTTGTGGAGCAATGTCTTTTGGTTTAGCAGCTTTTGCTTTTGGTTTAGCCTCAGATTTCTCGTCAGTTGAACCAGTAGCGCCTGATGGATCAGCAGAAAGTTGTTTCACCCCTAGTGAAATACGTTCTTTTTCTACATCAATTGCCAAGATAACAGCTTGAAGCTCGTCACCTTTTTTGAAGTTACGAATCGCTTCTTCGCCAGTTTGTGACCATGATAAATCTGAAAGATGTACAAGACCATCGATGCCGCCTGGCAAACCAATAAACACACCGAAGTCAGTGATTGACTTGATTTGACCTGAAACGATATCGCCTTTGTGATGCGTTGCAGAGAACTCATCCCAAGGATTAGCTTGGCATTGTTTCATACCCAATGATAAACGACGACGCGCTTCATCAATTTCAAGAATCATGACTTCAACTTCGTCACCTAATTGCGCAATTTTGCCCGGGTGAATGTTTTTGTTAGTCCAATCCATTTCTGAAACGTGCACTAAACCTTCGATACCTGGCTCGATTTCAACGAATGCACCATAGTCAGTTAGGTTAGAAACTTTACCGAATAAGCGTGTGCTTACTGGGTAACGGCGTGTTAGGGCAACCCAAGGGTCGTCACCTAATTGTTTAATACCTAATGAAACACGATTTTTTTCTTGATCAAATTTCAAGATTTTCGCTTCAACTTCTTCGCCTACTGTAAGCACTTCTGATGGGTGCTTAACACGACGCCAAGCCAAATCAGTAATGTGTAGTAAGCCATCAATGCCGCCTAAATCAACGAAAGCGCCATAATCAGTGATATTTTTAACGATACCTTTAACAATAGCACCTTCAGCTAAAGTACCCATTAACGCCTCACGATCTGCACCCATGCTAACTTCCATGACAGCACGACGTGAAACAACGATGTTGTTACGTTTACGATCTAGTTTGATTACTTTTAGGTCACACTCTTTGTTTTCAAAAGGTGTCGTGTCTTTTACTGGACGTACATCTACTAATGAACCTGGCAAGAAAGCCATGATGCCGTTTACTGAAACGCGTAAACCGCCTTTAACTTTTCCGCTTACAAAACCTTTAATGATACGACCTTCGTTCATCGCATCTTCTAGATCTAGCCAAGTTTCCATGCGTTTAGCTTTTTCGCGTGAAAGTACAGTTGAACCAAAGCCATCTTCAAGCTTTTCGATTGCAACTTTAACAAAGTCACCCACTTTAACTTCAAGTTCGCCTTGAGCGTTGTGGAATTCAGTAGCAGCTATAACGCTCTCTGATTTAAGGCCAGCGTTAACAATCACGTGATCTTGATCAACTGAGATAACTTCAGCCGTGATTACTTCGCCAGAACGCATTTCTTGACGAGCTAAGCTTTCCTCAAAAAGCGCAGCAAAAGATTCCATCGGTGAAGCAGTAGAATTAGAAGTAGAAGCCATTAAATAAAATTACCTAAAATATAAGCCCACCTAGCAGTGGGGTAGTTAAAAAACTACGCATCAATGTGATTGCGTAGGCGTGAAAAATTTACTAAATTTCAAAAAATAGAATTATAACTAAAACATTGAAAAATAAAAGACTATTTGCAATTTTTAAGCTGAAAGTTTTGTAAAACATAGTCAACGGCTTGAGAAATGCCTAAATGATCGGTCTCTAGCAAAATTGCATCTTTCGCCTTGATGAGCGGTGCGCTAGTTCGGCCTTGGTCTCTGGCATCACGTTCTTGCAAATCTTGTAAAATATCTGCGTATGAACTTTGTGTATCGTTGTCAGCTTGTTTTTTATTGATTAATTGCTGGTATCTACGTTGCGCGCGGACTTCGGTAGCGGCTGTTAAAAACACTTTTAATGGCGCGTTAGGAAAAATCACCGTGCCCATATCGCGACCATCGGCGACTAATCCAGGCGCTTTGCAAAAATTGTGTTGTAAATCGACTAATACTTCACGCACTGCCGCATGCACGGCAACGCGCGACGCACCTTTACCCATTTCTTCTGTACGAATCGCCTCAGAAATGTCTGCACCATTTAGAAAAATCTGACTATTTTTAAATTCAATGACTAAGTTTTTTGCACATTCTGCAACCGCTAAGGCATCGTCCCAAGCTATATTCTGCTGTTTTGCCGCCAACGCAACTATGCGATATAAAGCACCTGAATCTAAATAATGGAAACCTAATTCCGTGGCTACTAATTCAGCAATGGTGCCTTTGCCTGAGGCGGAAGGGCCATCAATCGCAATGACAGGGATTGCGTTGTGAGTAGCGTTATGCATGTTTGACGATTTTCGCGAAGCTTTTGAAATAATCTGGAAAAGTTTTATTTACGCATTTAGGGTCGTTAATCGTAATCGGCACATGACCTAAAGAAACTAAGGAGAAACACATTGCCATGCGGTGATCATCGTAAGTATCAATCACGGCGTTGGGCGTTAATTGTGCAGGTGGCGTCACTTTAATATAGTCAGCGCCTTCTTCAACAATAGCGCCTACTTTGCGTAATTCTGTGGCCATTGCCGCAATGCGGTCTGTTTCTTTAACGCGCCAACTGGCGATATTCCTGAGTACGGTCGTACCTTCTGCAAATAAGGCCAATATTGCCAAGGTCATAGCGGCATCTGGAATGTGGTTGCAATCAAGGTCAATCGCTTTTAGTTTATGGCTTGGTGCGCTGGATTCAGTCCAATTTTCTCCTGCGCTAATATTGGCCCCCATCAACTCCAACGCATTCTTAAACTTCTTATCCCCTTGGATACTATCGGCTCCCATTCCAATTACCCGAACAGGTCCTCCACCAATTGTGCCAGCAGCTAAAAAATAAGATGCAGATGAAGCGTCTCCCTCAACATAAATTTCCCCTGGACCATCATATTGTTGGTCAGCATTTATTCTATAAGTTTGCTCCCCATCGAAATTACGCCATACACTAACGCCGAATTGTTCCATTAAATTAAGCGTAATTTCTATATATGGTTTAGAAATTAAATCACCCACAACCTGCACAATAGCATTTTGTTTAGTTAAAGGCAGAGCCATTAAAAGTGCTGTAAGGAATTGGCTGGATACGTTGCCACGTATTTTAATTGGTTGGCTAGCATCTAATTTTGCGGGTGAAATTTTTAACGGAGGGAATCCTTCATTTTCTAAGTATTCAATATTTGCCCCGATCTGCCTTAAAGCTTCGACCAAATCTCCAATAGGACGCTCATGCATGCGAGGTACGCCTCGAAGGACATAGTTGCCGTTAGCAAAGGCCAAAGCAGCCGTCAGTGGACGAAAAGCTGTGCCAGCATTGCCTAAAAATAAATCTGCATTTTTATTCGGAAAATTTACGCCTGTAGCAATGATCCGCCAATCGTTTTTGTCTAGCTGCTCTATTCTCACACCCAAGGTTCTTAATGCATCCAACATCCGTGCTGTGTCATCAGAATCCAGTAGATTTCTGATGATAGTATGCTGTGTGCCGAATTCTCTAGACTCGGCAGATCCATCAGCTAAAACTGCCAATAATAGCGTGCGGTTTGAAATACTTTTAGAGCCTGGCAGTGTGATTTGACCTTCAGCGTGGCTGGCGGCGTGGAGGGTAAGTTGTTCCATTTTATTTCTTCAGATTATTTCTTGATTTTAGGATTTGAGTTTATATTTTTAATGGTTATTTAGTGTCAGATGCAGAATCTAGGGCGGCTTCATGGCTATCACGCCACTAGATTTCGACTTTTGTCGGATGACCTAAAGCCCAAGCGTTGCGTGCAACACTGGCGCGCTCAAACAAGGCGTTTAGTCCTGCGCCATCTTCATTTTCTAACAATGTTTTGACGGTGGCTAATTCAGTTTGGTAGGCGGTTAATTCGCTTAACAGGGCGTTTTTATTGGCTAAAGTAATGTCACGCCACATTTCTGGGTGACTGCCAGCAATCCGGGTAAAGTCTCTAAAGCCGCTGGCGGCAAAGCCAAATAACTCGGCGGCGTTGGGGCGCGAAGCAATATCATCTACCAAGGCAAACGCTAGCAGGTGCGGCAAGTGGCTTACAGCTGCAAAAATGCTATCGTGCATTGCGGCAGGCATTTCGCTGACATTAGCACCGCAAGCTTGCCAAAGTTGAGTGGCGGTTAAAATTGCTTGTTTGCTGGTGGTTGGCGTAGGCGTTAGCACGACATTTTTGTTGAGGTATAAATCCGCTTTAGCCGCAGTGACGCCACTTCTTTCAGCGCCAGCAATCGGGTGGCCACCAATAAACTGGTTAAATTGTGCGCCTAAAATTTCATCTGCACAGCGCAGCACGTCACCTTTAGTGCTACCCGCATCGGTAATTACCGTGCTGGCATTCAAATGGGGCTTGATCGATTGAAGTATGGCTGAAGTTTGGGCTACAGGCGTTGCAATCAACACCATATCGGCATCTTTTAGCGCGGTAGCAATATCGCTGCTAGCAAGGTCAATGACCCCTAACTCAAGTGCTGCTTGCAGACTTGTGCTACTACGACCAACACCAACGATTTGCAGCGCTGGATTAGTCCCACTAGCTTTTTTTAAAGCTAAGGCAACCGAGCCACCAATTAAGCCCACACCAAAAATAACGAGTTTTTTCAATTCACACTGACTTTAAATTTTAATAAATCGAATTGTAACATCGTTGCAATTATCCCGATGACACCTTATTTAGCCGACGCTAATTTAGCACTGCTGTTAATGGCACGCATGGTGTGAATAGCATCATTGACGGCAAGGGAGATTTCAAAATTTGTCCTAGGTATTCTGGGTAAGTTTTCAAAAACCTATCAAATTAAGCTAAAAATAGATGCCCCTCGACTAATTCATTCGAGGGCAGGCACTGCGAGGCAATAAGGACGGGCTTCCCAGAGCATCGGTTTTAATGTTTTTGTGAGAATTCACACTTTAATTCAACCATTAATCACACTATGAAAATAGCTGCAAAGTTTAAGTCGCAAGCTGTAAGGTGGTTAGCTGAAGCTTTAGATTGCACTAAGGCTGCCCAATAATAGCTCATCATTTCTAAGCATGCTTCAATAGATAACACCACGCTCTCCTGCTTATTTGTGTTGAATGCATGACTCAACATCTTATCTCAAGATCTAAATTGAATAAGTTTAAAATATAAAGAAGCCTACAGAGGGGGACATAAAATATTTATTTTTTCTCTTTTCTCAAGCGACTAAGTTGAGATACAATAGCGACTTATTTGAAACGGCGGTATTTTAGTCGTTCACTACCTGCGAGAGTGGCGGAATTGGTAGACGCACTGGATTTAGGTTCCAGCGCCGTAAGGCGTGAGAGTTCGAGTCTCTCCTTTCGCACCAAGAAACGCAAGAAAACGTACCAGTACTTAAAGCCCCGCAAATGCTAGATTTCGGGGCTTTTTTACGTCTGTTTCCGCTATTATGTCTCTAACGCACATGACAACTAACTAAAATATATGCTTTGGCTACAAGGTTACAAGTAATGTGCGAGAGTTGGAAAATGTGTTGGAACGTGCGGCGATTGTTTGTGGAGGTAACACCATTAGCACGCAGCATTTACCAGTTGATATGCCATCACAAAATGACACTGCAACTAGTTTAACTTCTACAAGCTTGCTACCAACACCGCCATCAAAACGCTCTCATTGCCAGATGCAGTGCAAGCGTTTAAGCAAGCCAATGACAACAAAAGTCGTGCAGCCAAGTTGTTGCATGTATGCGAGTACACCTTATAGTACAAATTGAGCCGCTATCATATGAATCACATTGAGCTTGAGTAAGTGCTATCTCAGAAAAACACCATAGGCTAGAATACTTTGACAAACAGCCAGTATAAAAAATCTCTGATTACAAATTTCTAAAGCGCACCTCTCTCGAAACGGCTTATCTTGCTGACGACAGGTGAGCTTTCAATAAAATGAAATGCCGAAGTTCTTCGTTTACAGATGAAAATCAAACGTTTAAAATGTACGATTTTCACGGCTATTGATATACATCAAAATGGCTTTAGACTTATTGCGACAGAATGTCACATGTGAAACTCACGAAGAATTATCAATAAGTACCACGGGGGAACCAAATGCAAGACCAAAATATAGAATCATCCACGTATAACGATGCTGTTATACGGCAATTTTCGATCATGGCCGTGGTATGGGGTGTGGTGGGTATGTTGGTTGGCGTTATTATCGCCGCTCAACTTGTCTGGCCAGAACTCAACCTAGGCTTACCGTGGACAAGTTTCGGCCGTTTGCGTCCACTTCATACTAACGCGGTAATTTTTGCCTTTGGTGGTTGCACTTTATTTGCTACTTCTTACTACGTGGTGCAACGCACCTGCCAAGTTAAGTTGTTCTGTGGCAAGTTGGCTTCATTTACTTTTTGGGGTTGGCAGCTCGTCATTCTTGCAGCGGCAATTTCTCTACCGTTAGGTTATACGCAAGGTAAAGAATATGCTGAACTGGAATGGCCAATCGACTTACTTATTGCCGTTGTTTGGGTATCTTATGCTGTAGTGTTTTTCGGCACTATCGCTAGGCGTAAAGTTAAGCATATCTATGTTGCAAACTGGTTCTTTGGGGCATTTATTCTTACCGTTGCATTACTTCACATCGTCAACAGCGCGGCGATTCCTGCCAGCTTTATGAAATCTTACTCAGCTTATGCAGGTGTGCAAGATGCGATGGTGCAATGGTGGTACGGTCATAATGCTGTTGGTTTCTTCTTAACCGCTGGCTTTCTTGGCATTATGTATTACTTTGTGCCTAAGCAAGCGGGGCGTCCAGTCTACTCATACAGCTTATCAGTCGTGCATTTTTGGGCATTGATTTTTACTTATATGTGGGCAGGTCCGCACCATTTACATTACACAGCATTACCTGATTGGACTCAATCTTTAGGCATGGCTTTCTCTTTAATTTTGCTAGCACCAAGCTGGGGCGGCATGATTAACGGCATTATGACAATGTCTGGCGCATGGCACAAATTACGTACAGATCCTATTCTTCGCTTTATGATTGTTTCATTATCTTTCTATGGTATGAGTACATTTGAAGGTCCGATGATGGCAATTAAAACGGTTAACTCGCTATCACATTACACAGACTGGACTGTAGGTCATGTTCACTCTGGTGCTTTAGGTTGGGTAGGTTTAGTTTCTATGGGTGCGCTTTATTACATGGTGCCACGTCTGTTTGGTCAAAAACAAATGCACAGCATGAAAGCCATTGAATTGCATTTCTGGTTAGCGACTATCGGAATTGTGCTTTATATCTCTGCACTATGGATTTCTGGTGTAATGGAAGGTTTAATGTGGCGTGCAATCAATACTGACGGGACATTAACTTACACATTTGTGGAAAGTGTAAAAGCAAAACATCCCTACTACATAATTCGTTTACTAGGCGGCCTGCTTTATTTAAGCGGAATGACTATTATGTTATGGAATGTGATTAAAACAGCAACCAGTGGTAAGGCTGCAACTGCGACTATTCCAGCTGTTGCTGCTCACGCTTAAGGAAAACTATCATGTCGAATCATGAAACAAAAAGTGGTTTCAGCCACGAAAAAATTGAGACCAATAACTTTCTAATGATCGTGCTGATTTTGTTCACAGTGGCATTTGGTGGACTGGTGGAAATTGTGCCATTGTTCTTCCAAAAATCAACCACAGAACCAATTACAGGATTGTTACCTTACACTGCTTTGCAGTTGGCTGGACGTGATATTTACACCCGTGAAGGTTGTTACAACTGTCACTCACAAATGATACGTCCGTTCCGCGCTGAAACCTTGCGCTATGGTCATTACTCAGTGGCAGGCGAGTTTGTTTACGACCATCCATTTCAATGGGGTAGTAAACGCACTGGCCCAGACTTACATCGTGTTGGTGGTAAATACAGTGATGAATGGCATCGTATTCACCTAACTAACCCGCGTGATCTTGTGCCTGAATCTATCATGCCAGCATATCCTTGGTTGGAGAAAACGCTTGTTGATGCTGAAGAGATGCCATCTCATATGCGGGCACTGCGCAGGGTTGGCGTTCCTTATACCGATGCTGAAATTACAGGTTCAGTGGCTGAAGTTAAAGGCAAAACTGAGTTGGATGCGATGATTGCTTATCTGCAAGTATTAGGCATTCACCTTAAGTAACCATTACTTAACCCAGCTAATTTTAAGATATAAAAGGATGACAAAAAATGGATATTAATACGCTCAGAATCTTGACTACCGTTGTTAGTTTTATCATGTTTGTTGGCATCCTTGTCTGGGTTTGGCGAAACCGCAATACATCAGATTTTAAAGATGCAGCTAATCTGCCGTTTAAAGACGATCAGAGTTAGCAACATTAAAGTTAAAGCTTCATCAGTTTAAGATTTAAAGACGATTTGAAGCAGAAGATTTTAAATTTTTAAAGTTGAAGTCTTAAAGTTTGAAAATATAAGGAAAAATAAAATGAGTGATTTTACAAGTAATTTTTGGCCGATTTTCATCACAACCATCTCCTTGCTTGGTATTTTTGGCTGTGCTTTGTTATTGTGGCTCACAAGTAAGATAAAAATAACCAGCACAAACGCTGATAATACCAGTGGTCATGTTTGGGACGAAGACTTGCGTGAGATGAATAACCCTCTTCCACGCTGGTGGGTTTGGATGTTTACCATTACGATTTTCTTTGCTTTATTCTATTTGGCAGCCTATCCAGGATTGGGTAGCTATGCTGGTAAGTTTGGTTGGACGCAAGCAAACCAGTACGAGAAAGAGATGGCAGACGCAAATAAAGCGTTAGAGCCGCTCTATTCAAAATTTGCTGCAATGCCAACTGAAGAGCTTGCGAGCAACAAAGAAGCCAAGGCGATTGGTGAGCGCTTGTTTATGAACAATTGCGCACAATGTCATGGTTCTGATGCAAAAGGGAGTCGCGGCTTTCCTAATCTCACCGACAACGACTGGATACACGGCGGCAGCCCTGCAAAAATTCAGGAGACCATCACAGGCGGTCGTATTGGCATGATGCCGCCTATGGCAGCAGTCGTAGGTAATGCCGAAGACGTTAAAAACGTAGCCAATTATGTCCTTAGCCTTTCAGGTAGCATGCATGATTCAGGTCGCGCGGGCTTAGGTAAAGAGAAGTTTGTGGCTTGTGCTGCCTGTCATGGACCCGAAGGCAAGGGCAACCAAGATATTGGTGCGCCTAACCTGAGCGATAATATTTGGTTGCATGGCGCAGGTGAAGCGGCCATTATCAAACGTATTAATGAAGGTAAAACCAATCAGATGCCAGCACAAGGTGCTAAATTTACGCCAGCACAAATACATGTGCTCGCGGCTTATGTTTGGGGTTTATCTAATAATTAGTAGTTTGTTTAGCAATACAAGCCCCCATCAGTTGCCTCTGACAATTGGTGGGGGCTTTTTTAATATGTAGTAATGGACCCCCTGTTAAATAGGCAGCCATAAACCTAAGAAGGTTAGTTGAATGAGTGAAGCGCCTGTTGATAAGAATGCTGCGGCCAAAACAGTGGAAATTAAAATACCCTTAAACGAGGTTGTTATTTCGCTGTACGAATCACAAGATAAAGTGTATCCGCGCAGCGTCTCTGGGTTCTTTACTAACTGGCGCTGGGTGATGATTTGGCTAACCCAGATATTTTTCTATGGTATGCCTTGGCTTAATTGGGGGCATCGCCAGGCCCTGCTATTCGATTTAGAGGCTAAGCGTTTTTATATTTTCAACTTAGTGCTATATCCTCAAGATCTAATTTATCTCACTGCAATTCTGATTATTTCCGCACTCTCTTTATTCCTGTTTACTGCCATTGCCGGGCGATTGTGGTGTGGCTACACTTGCCCGCAAACGGTTTATACCGAAATCTTCATCTGGATAGAAAGAAAAATTGAGGGTGATCGCGCCGCGCGGATGAAGTTGGATGCCGCCCCAATGTCGAGCATTAAGTTTTTCAGAAAAGTAGCCAAACAGCTCGTTTGGATTTCCTTTGGTCTGTGGACGGGCTTCACTTTTGTGGGTTACTTTACACCGATTAAAGAACTAAGCTCAGCAGTATTGAACACCAGCCTAGGTCCTTGGGAAACCTTTTGGATATGTTTTTATGGCTTTGCGACCTATGGTAATGCTGGTTACATGCGCGAGCAAGTGTGTAAATACATGTGCCCTTACGCGCGCTTTCAAAGCGCGATGTTTGATGATGATACTTTAATCGTCACTTACGACGAAGCCCGTGGCGAACCACGTGGCGGTCGATCACGCAAAGCTGAAGTGACCACCAAAACATTAGGCTCTTGTATTGATTGCAGCTTATGCGTACAGGTTTGCCCTACAGGCATTGATATCCGTAAAGGCCTGCAATATGAGTGCATCGGCTGCGGCGCTTGTGCTGACGTATGCGATACCGTTATGGATAAAATGGGCTACGAGCGTGGCTTAATTAAATATTCCACACAACATGCAATCACCAACAACTGGTCTCACAAGCAAATGTTGCAACGTATTTTGCGACCGCGTGTCTTAATATACGCTACAGTTCTTGTGTTATTAATCATTAGTTTGCTTGCAAGCTTATGGTTTAGAACGCCATTTAGAGTCAATGTAGTTCGTGACGGGGTAATCGCTCGTATGACAAGTGACGGCATGTTGGAGAATGTATACCGTTTGCAAATTATGAATGGGACTGAGAATACGCAACATTACCAACTGACCGTCAGCGGCCTAAAAGATCTGGAAATTGAAACGAAAGCGGCAAAACATAAAAACCATGATGATGAGTCTAAAAATAAAAAACACGATAAAGATTCAAAAGATATAAAAGCGTCAAAAGAGGCAAAACACAGCAAAGATAACATGGATGAAGAAGATGAAAATCAAGCGATTATGGTTAAACCAGCAGAGTCCCGCTGGATTATTGTCGATTTGAAAATCCCCGATGATGAGGCTGAACCTGGTTCTCATAAAATTCAGTTTGAAATTTTAGCGCTTGAGAGCAAAGAAATCGTGAAAGAAATGTCAGTATTTCTAGTCCCTAGATAACGAGCGTATAGCTAACGGGAATCCAGTTAAATAGAACCTAGTTAAATAGCACCTAGATTAAAATCCTCTAGCTAGGCGCTTTCTAAGCAGATTAACAAAAAAACAAATAGAGAGAAGCATAATGGAAACGATAGATACAAGACCGTGGTGGCATTTTGGATATGCATGGATGATTGTTGGCGGTCCACTTTTAGTGGTGATTGCCTCATTCATTACACTCTATATTGCAATTAGCCGGCCTGACCCTGTGATTGATGATGATTACTATCGGAAGGGCATAGAGATCAATAAAACACTTAATGAGCAACGTGATGCCCTAGCGCCGGCAGGGCAGGCAAGGAACCATGCGGCCACTGGAATTAAACCCATGCAAGACAGATCAAGCCGCTAGGCAAAAGCAATGAATGTCGACATTGCAATCATCGGCGCTGGTCCAATTGGCTTATGCTTTGCAAAAGTGCTAGCTGATGCTGGCTTGCAAATAGTCGTGATTGAACGCCAAACTGAAGCTGCATTGTCAGAACCTGCATTTGATGGACGGGAGATTGCCCTTACTCAACATTCTGTCCAGCTAATGCGTGCGTTAGGTTTATGGAAGCTTATCGACCCGCAAGCTATTTCACCTCTACAAGATGCTCGTGTGTTCAATGGCTCATCACTGCTATCTTTAAACATTGGTCATCGCGATACGTCGCATGGTGAGCTTGGCTACCTAATTGCAAACCACCTGATACGAAAGGCGGCTTATGATGTGGCAAAAACATCAGCAGCGATTGCCTTTAAAACAGAAGCGCAAGTGGCCAGCATTAAGACTGATGCCGCTGGTATACAGATTTTTCTCGCGAGTGGCGAATCTATTAAAGCTAAGCTTTTAATTGGCTCAGATAGTCGATTTTCAGAAACACGGCGCGCTATGGGTATCGCTGCCGATATCCATGACTTTGGCAAAACGATGATGGTCTGCGTAATGGAACATCCTGTTCCGCATGAGCATACCGCATGGGAATGGTTTGACTACGGACAAACTTTAGCTCTGTTACCGATGAATGGTTTACGCTCATCGATAGTGATTACGCTACCGCCAGACGAAATGAATCGCTTAATGACTTTAGATGAAGAAGATTTTAATCGTGAGGTTTCAGCCCGATTCAAACATAGGCTTGGCCTTATGCGTTTAGTCTCAACGCGCCACGCTTACCCATTAGTAACCGTGTACTCAAAACGCTTAGTAGGCCAACGGTTTGCACTACTCGGCGATGCCGCAGTTGGCATGCACCCAGTTACCGCACATGGCTTTAATTTTGGCATAAAAGGCATCGCAACTTTATCGGCTGAAATAAAAGCTGCATTACTATCGGGTAAAGATATTGGATCAAATAGCCTGCTGTTGCGATATGAGCAAGTGCATCGCCGTAACACTCGACCATTATTTCTTGCAACGCACGCCATTGCAAAAATTTATAGTAGTGATAGCCCACTGGCCAGATTTTTTCGAGCCAGCGCATTAAGAGTAGGTAACCGCATCGCGCCATTTAAACGAGCAATAGCGGGATTTCTAGCCGATGCGAATTAAGGACTTACATAGACAGTAAGACCCAACCCACGTATCCGTAGCGCTACAGCCTCAAGCCAGTCTGCTGATAAGCGACTTAGCCTTGGTGCTTCAGTCTGGTAAGATGGTCGTGCTAAGCCATATAAATGCACGCCTTGAACCACAAGTTTCACCTGGCTTATCAGTGCTAGATAAGCCAAAATATCGTCCTCCTGTGGTGGTTCTCCATCCATAGCAAACATACAAGTTTGAATGAAAGTCGGGCAAATTTCAGCACAATGTTGAAGGCGCTCAACGTGACTTTGCGGGTTGATATTGACATCGTTGATACGCGCAATACCTTCCTTAGTACCTGCGTCCAACTTAAACCACACTTCACCATTGCATTTGGCTAAATGGCTAATGCTATCCAGCACAGTTTGTTTTTCCATCAAGCTACCATTGGTAATCAAACGTACTTTAATTGGCTCAGGACAATTCACGCCATTTAAATCACTAGTTAAGTTAATATCAGCCAGTAATTTGAACTCGCGCAGCACTCTTTCGATCAAAATCAGTACTTCTGGAAATTCTTTTGCACTAGTCGGCTCGCCATTGCCAGAAAAGGCGATATCTTTGAGGTGTCTATCAGCTTCAGCGACATAGTGTTCCATAAAGTCGCCATGCAGCACGTAAGTTAAAAAAGACCTTAATTCACGCTCTAAAACTTCAAGTTCAATGGGTGGCGGCGTACCGCGAGTAAGATTCGGTACTTGGCAATATACACAGCGCCAGTTACAGGCATTATTAGTATTGAGGTTAATGCCGATTGAAACGCCGCCAGCGCGGCGAGATACTACAGGGTAGATATATTTCATGCCGTTTACATCACGGTTATGATCAGTTACTGTTAGAAAGTTTTGTAAAGACATGCGATAGCTAGCGACTCAATATTTCACAACTATTGATAAAAACTGCGCACTATTATTGAGACTCTAATAAAAGGCGTTAACTTATCAGTCTTTAACTGTAAGTTTGGGGGTTGAAAATTTTCTTTAGCGCATCCGGTTCAATAATGCGCACATAGCGTTGCTTCACTTCAATGATACCTTCATCGCTAAATTTTGAAAAAGCGCGGCTCACAGTTTCAAGTTTCATGCCAAGATAACTACCAATTTCCTCGCGCGACATTCTAAGTGTTAACTCTGATTGAGAAAACCCCCGCGCATGTAGGCGCTGCACTAGATTTAATAAAAAGGCAGCTAAACGTTCTTCTGCGCGCATATTGCCTAACAACATCATCACGCCATTCTCACGCACAATCTCACGGCTCATAATTTTATGTACATGGCGCTGTAATTGTGGGAATTCTCGCGACAACTCCTCAACATTTGCAAAAGGCATCACACACACTTCGGCATCTTCAAGCGCAATAGCATCGCAACTATGATAATCACTGACAATACCGTCTAAGCCCATGATTTCACCTGCCATCTGAAAGCCAGTGACCTGCTCACGACCATCTGCGGATGAAACGCAGGTTTTAAAGAAACCTGTACGAATGGCAAATAAAGAGGTAAATGAATCACCATAACTGAATAAACTGTCGCCCTGTTTTATTCTACGGCGTGTTGCGACCACGTCATCCAGCTTTTGCATATCTTCTGGATTAAAGCCAACTGGCATGCAAAGCTCACGCAAATTACAGCTTGAGCAAGCAACTTTAATTGTTTCTGTAATATTTTCAGGATTCATTTTTATTGAAATTTTATAACCGTTGCTAAGCATACCGCTTTAATATCATTGAAGCTAGCCCAAGCCTCTTCCAATATGAAATGAGTCTGAAAGTGTTATGTATTTCCACCAAGAAATGCGTCTGAATTGAATAGATAAGTTCTAAATCGGTCATGATGCGAGGCATGGTGATCAATATGGAAGAAGCGAAGTTGCAGACCT
>CAINBI010000140.1 GCA_903846555.1 uncultured Pseudomonadota bacterium | reverse complement strand
ATTGTGAAACCATGCCAGAAATTCAGCGTAGTTGCGCGGGTAGTCAACCCCGGCGCGGGGCGCGGCAGATCGCTCTTGTGATGTATTTGATTCCATTCATAATTTTACCATCACAGCATTTAGCTGAATACCCCACTTAACAATACAGCCAAAGATAATCCAATATGTTTTTTATACGATTTAACAAATTCTCATGATTTTTCACGTCGAATTCATCCTTTGGGCGGCACTTTATTCCGAAAAACCACCCCCCCCTTTCAGTGCTGCTTGAAACTGCTCAATCGGTGTGGGTCTACCAAAAAGATAGCCTTGGTAGTGCGTACATCCGCTACTGAAAAGCAGCCCTTGCTGCTCCTTAGTTTCCACCCCCTCAGCAATCACATTCAAGTTCAATGTATGCGCCATGGCAATAATGGTGCTCACAATCGCTTGATCACTAGTGTCGACAGCGATATCCTGCACAAAAGATTGGTCGATTTTTAGTTGATACAACGGCAAACGTTTGAGATATTGCAGAGAGGAGTAGCCCGTACCAAAGTCATCTAATGAGAAGCGAATACCCACTTCTTTCAATGCACTCATCGTGGCTATGGTACCTTCAATATCCTCTAGCAATATACTTTCGGTTAACTCCAGCTTGAGTAGCATTGGGTTGATCGAGTGTTGCGTTACCGCCGCTTGCACTTGCGCCACAAAATCAGCTTGGCGAAATTCTTTTGCACTTACATTGATTGATAGCGTGAGCTCGCAAGTAAGCTTATCTTGCTGCCACGCCTTAAGTTGCGTGCAGGCCGTTTTCAGCACCCATTGGCCAATAGGTATAATCAATCCCGTTTCTTCTGTTAATGCTATAAAATTAACTGGGTCAACGATGCCGCGTTCTGGGTGTATCCAACGAACCAACGCCTCTGCACCGACTGCATGCCCAGCGACATCTACTTGTACTTGGTAATACAGATGAAATTGGTTCTTACCAATCGCTTTACGCAACTCACGCTCAAGATACGCACGAGCATTGATGGAATCTTGCATCTGCGGATCAAAGAAGCGCTGAGCGTTACGGCCAGATTTTTTAGCCTGATACATGGCAATGTCAGCTTGTTTCAGGATTTCTTCTATCCCCGCAACCTGATCGCTAAATAAGGTGATGCCGATGCTGGAGGTATTGTGGTGTTCATGTATAGCCAGTTTATAGGGCAGATTAAGTGCCGTTAGGATTTTTTTACCAATAGCTTCTGCCTGAGATGCGGCCTCAATGGGATGTTCACTCAGCTCTTCCAACATCACCACATATTCATCCCCACCGATTCTGGCAACCGTATCCCCTTCACGGACGCATTCAATCAAACGACTTGCCACTTGCTTCAGTAGCAGGTCGCCAAGATCATGACCAAGGGTATCGTTTAAGTTCTTAAAATGATCTAGGTCGAGAAATAGTAGCGCACCATCTCTGCCATTACGGGCACTAGAAACCAAGGCCTGATTGAGCCTGTCCATTAACAAACGTCGATTTGGAAGGTGCGTGAGCGGATCATAGAAAGCCAGATTTTTAATTTCTTCCGCAGCAGCCATGCTGACGGTGATGTCTGTCATTGACGCCACATAATTAGTGGGGATGCCATTGTCATCTTTCACTGCGGTAATAGCAAGGCGCTCTGGGTAGATTTCACCATTTTTACGACGGTTCCATATTTCACCGTACCAAGCGCCAGTGCGGTTGATGCACTCCCACATTGCGTGGTAGAAGTCTGTATCATGACGACCTGAATTCAATATACTTGGAGTCTGACCTACCGCGTCTTCAGCAGTGTAGCCCGTAATTAAGGTAAAGGCAGGATTTACCCGAAGGATGATTTTATTGGCATCAGTAATGACCATGCCTTCCTGTGATTCAAAAATTTTGGCGGCAATACGAGTCTCTTCTAATAAGTAGGTATTTTCTAACGAAATCGCTGCGTGTGAAGTCAGTAACTCGGTCATGCCGATTTTTTCTGGCGTAAAAATACCATCAGAAAGGCGATTTTCTAGGTACAACACGCCAACCATTCGCCCTTGCT
Organism: uncultured Pseudomonadota bacterium; assembly: GCA_903846555.1. Classification (GTDB taxonomy): domain Bacteria; phylum Pseudomonadota; class Gammaproteobacteria; order Burkholderiales; family Methylophilaceae; genus Methylotenera. The sequence continues at coordinate 14,542 of CAINBI010000140.1, read as the reverse complement.
TGATGACAGGTAGACACATTACTGAGCGTAAGCCCAGCAACTTCACCTCTAAGGCATTTTGAAAATCTCCTTCGACACGCGCATCACTTAGCACGATCTTTTCTTTTGTATTGAATACATATCTGACCATCTCTTGGCAAATGTCATGTGCCTGAGTCAATGGGTAATAATGATTCTCTAGTAGCGTTTTTTTACCCACATGCTTTTCCGCTTTGATGAACAACTCATCTTGCTCCTTAATGAGAAGGTAACCATGTTGCGCGCCAGAGGATTCTAACACCACGCTCATGATTTTTTGGAGCAATTGGCTTAAATCAATTTCAGCCGACATCGCTAGAGATGATTTCATCAGGTAATTGATGTCTAGATTTGGCAATGTATCTTGTTCTCTATAGGCTAATCCAACAGACTGCTCATCCGCACGCCGCATATTTCCTAGCAACGAACTCTTATCTTTAGACTGCATGTTGGCGCTATTATTATCGGCTCGACAGGCATGATAGATTCGCCTAGCTTCAGCATAATAAATGCTGGCTTTGCCAATCTCCTTATTGCCCATTAGGTCGCCCAAACGCTCATACAGGTGTCCTGAAAGCAAGCCATAGTCCTGCTGCTCAGCCTCGGCAATCGCATCCATATACAAATTGCGCGCTTCACGCGCATGACCTTGCGCGCAGGCTACTTCAGCATGAATGAGTGCAAGGTAAGGTCGTAACAACGGTCCGAAGCTGGCCCAAGTGGTGATTTTTTGCATTAACGGGGAGATCTCCGCCTCTACCTCTGGCCAACTGAGTGCTTCTGGAAAGCGCAAGCGGTTGAGAATGCGGAAAACATACCAGAGGCGCTTGAGTACATTATCAGTCAAGCCGTGAAGATGATTTTCAACCGCTTTGAGTGAAATAGCAGCGGCCTTGTAATCACCTAGGTAATACTGGGCGAATGAGAGTAATGCAAAATAACTGCCTGAGGCTGCCACATAGTTATGTGCTGCCCACTGCGCTAACTTTTCTTCCATTGGTACTGGCTGGCAATCCACCTTCATTGGCGCAACCCACCCAGCTAAGACTGCCTCGGCTAGCGCAGTTGAAAAAGAAAGCTGGTTCTTTTTAGAAAACAGCAGACATTCGTCCGCTTTTTCTTCAATAAGGTGCAGGTTTTTACCTTGCACTTGCATACACCACATCAAAGGCCCGTAGGAAAGCCCCGCGTTATACAAGTCGCCGCAGTTCTTGCCAAACTGGATGCCGCTCTGAGCATAGTCGACAATAGCCGCTGGGTGGCTGCGGGAGTGCATATTGCACCAGACGATGCCGTTGATACCCTTGGTTGCACCGAAAGTATTGGGATACCTAGCGCAAAGATTGCGTGCTAAATCTTCATACTTGAACGCTTGTTCAAACTGCTCCTGTTCTCCTAGGTTGAGCCCCATGATGGAGAACGAGTAGATAACGGATTCATCCATGCCGCCCTCAAGGCAATGCAGCGTAGACTGCGCGGCCGACAGGTAAAGTTGCGGCACTAGCCCAGTCATGTAAAGATCTGGAATTAATTCGCTATAAAATGCGAGCTCTATCTTATCTTTGCGTTCCTGCGTAAATGGCGTATTGAGTATCCTGCTCCAAACATCGCCTTGCGCTTCAATCTTCACCATCAGCACATGCATACGCTGATTGGCTTCAACTTCATCTTCTGGAATAGATTCTTTGAAATAGGCTAATCCACGATTAGCTGTAGCGATGGCCTGAATAAAGTTGCCGAAAGAAGAGAGTGATGTGGTCTGCTCTGCGAGCGCTTCGGCTTTATCCAGGTCGCTGACAGCATGCTCAACGAGCTGATTCAACAGCGCTTCTGAAGATTCGTATTTACCGCACATGAGATCTGTTTTAGCCAGTCGCTGAAAGATGCGATAAGTCAATTCATAAGCTTCATCCCAGCTGCAGCTTGGCAAGTAACTATGGGCGAGGTGGAAAAACTCGTTAGCGGCATCGGTCGCTAACGCCCCAAGCGCCTTGTTACCAGCGTGGTAGTTAATATTGACTAACTGGTAGGTAGTCGCCGCATCCATGACTGGTGGATGGCCTTGATTTAAGTGCGCAGCAATCGTGAACAGATTATCCTGTGCCTCTATACTGCTATCTATTACCACACCCTCAAGTAGCCGAGTTCCAATACGCCAGTGCATCACTGTCCGTGCATGTTCATCCAGACGCTTTAGCACGGCCTCTTGCACTCGGTCATGGACAAATTGCAGGTCAGATTTATTCTCTAACAACAGGCCAAGTCTAAGTACGGGTTTTAGGCGTTCAAATAGTGTAATTAAATCAATCTCTAGCACCTGAAGCAGCTCCAGCGCAGTAAAGCGATTACCCATACAGGCACAGTGACTGAGGATATGCAGGGTATCGCTTGGCAAGCCATTGACCTTAACGCTGAACATTTCAACGACGGTTGCTGGCATGCGCGTTTCCTGAATCTTGTTCATGTCCCATTGCCACTGCTGCTGCTTGTTCAAGTGCAACAAATTTTCGGCATTGAGCCATGCAAGGCTTTCACTGACGAACAATGGATTGCCTTCTGTCAGGTGTGCGATGAACTGCGACAGATTAACCGTATTGTCCAAGGTCGAATCTAAAATGTAGGCGACCATTTCGTGGCAATCGTCATCGCTAAGCGGCCCAACCCGAATTTCCGCCATTGGGCCTTGGTCTTCTGAGATATTGCGTAATAGCTTAGTAAGCGGGTGGGTGGCATCGACCTCGTTGTGCCGATAAGCACCCATTAAAAAAAGGTGGGGGTGATCATGATGATTGGCAAAAATATTTTGTAAAAAATCAAACGTCGCGCTGTCGCACCATTGCAAGTCATCAATAAAGAGTATGAGCGGGTTCTCTTCGCTGGCAAGACAGGTCAAAAACCGTCCGAACAAGTTATTAAAACGATTTCTAGCCTCTACTGGTGGCAGGCTTACCGCATCGGGTTGCGGGCCGATGATAAACCCAAGCTCAGGCACAACATTGGTAATTACCTGACCCTTAGACTCTAATGCAGTAAGGATTTTATCCTTCCATTGCGCCACCTGAACATCGCTCTCAGTAAGGAATATGCGCATCAAATTTCTCAGCGCCTGAATCAGTGAGCTATATGGAATGTTTCTCTGATACTGGTCAAACTTCCCAGAAGTAAAATAACCGCGATGACTCACCAGCGGTTGCTGCAACTCTTGAATCAAACGCGTTTTACCGATTCCAGACCAACCAGAAATAAATACTGACCTGAAATTTCCTTGTACTACTTCGTCATAGCAGTGTTGAATCAGGTCACTTTCTTCGCGTCTACCCACCATTTTAGAGATAAATGTGACGCGCCGATTACTATCGTTCTGACCAATGGGAAAGTCGAGCACATTGCCTGTGGACAAAAAATCATCTCGGCAACGAATTAGGTCGGCCAGCAGACCTGCGGGAGTTTGATAGCGCTTCTCTGGTTGCTTCAACATCAACTTGGCAACAATTTCGCCTAATTGCGATGGAATCGTCGCGTTAATCTCATGTATTCTTGGCGCATCTTCAGCCAGATGCGAATGAATTAACTCAAGTGGGTCGGTTGAGAAAAAAGGAAGGTTGCCAGACAGCATCTCATAAAACACAATGCCCAGCGAGTAAAGATCAGTAGAAAAATCTACTCTATGGTTAATTCGGCCAGTCTGCTCGGGAGACGTATAGGCCAAGGTGCCGCGCACAAAATCAGGGTCATAGATAAAATGGCTGACATCGCGTATATCCAACGGGGTGATGAAATCCGTCAGGTGGATGGTTAAACTACCTGACTGCACTAGAATGTTGTGCGGTTTTATTCCGCCATGCGTAATGCCCGCTTCGTGTACTACCTGTAGGGTTTCGGCCAATGCACACGCAACAGTAAAAAAATCTGCCAGTGATCGATGGGTTTGATTAACCCAATCATTTAGCGTCTGACCAGCAAACCAAGGCTGAATAATAATTAAAGCATCACCCTCTGCTATCAAGTCCAACGGGATGCAAACACGCGGGTCATGCAATACTTTTAAGCGTTGTATTTTTTGCCGAAGATGCCTGGATTTATCCTCCCCGTTAAAAATGAACTTGAGTACCAACGGCTCATCAGGTGCATGCTTGTGAAAGCCTTTATATACTGTGGACCACAAACTCTTACCGAGACTCTCCGTGACTGAGTAAGACTGAAGTTTTGGCATCATAGATGTCATCGTACTATTGGCCTTTTAGTTAGAATCCAAGAGATCAGCGGCTAATACTAGAACGCTAATTGATAAGATATTACTCATATTTCATGAATATGACATACATTTATCATCACTGGTTATTTTTCACAATAAAACTTAACGAGCATTTGCGAGAAGTTACTTTCATACTAAAAACGTCCCATTTGATATTTCTGTTAAAAATTCACCTATTTTTGATTTCATGCAATACTCCAACTAAAAATGACTGCATTGCCGCCAAATAACGATGCCCTGGAAGGCCCGTCCATATTGGCTCGCAGGGCATCTATAATTTACGCTTTAGAGTAATTTCTGCACCAAGTAGCTTTAAGTCAAATGAATAGGTCTCTACACTTTACTTTTGGTTACTTCAGAATAATTAAACTTTCTGCTATCATTTAAATCATGTTGCGTCGTTTACTGCTCACCTTTTCGCTTATCGTGTCATTTGGCTTTGCCCAAATTGGCGCTGTAACGCATGAGATTTCACACTACACTGAAGCTAATGCACAAACTCAGCCGCAAGATTACAACCAAAATTCTGAGCTTGGCGCGGATAAAAATACTAATCAAAACAATCCAGCCTCTCACGGCCATACTTGTGAAAAATGTTTAAGTTATGCCGAGCTGGGCGGAGTAATAGCAAGCAACCATATTGCCTTATGCCTAGAAAACTCGTTAACCCATCTGACCAGCAGCCAGTTACAAAGCTTCAGCGCCAACAAACCTCACACTTACTCAGCTCGCGCACCGCCAAGTTTCGCTTAACACTTAAATGATCTGTAGCCATTTTTTGGCTACGTTTACTATTGTTATGCGAGACATTCATGAAAAACCAATCGACTAAACTGCAATGTTTATTGCAGCCTAATTTTGTACTATCTTACAAACCTATACTTTTGAGTATTGTTACGGCACTTGCAAGCCCGCTAGGCTTTGCGGAAGAATCCGCAGAGAATAAAACAGCTATCACTAATCTCGATTTACCCTCTGTCGCTGTCACGGGTAATCCGCTGGGCGTAAATTCAGACCAATTGGCAGTACCCGTCTCCGTATTAAACGGTCGTGAGTTATCACTCAAACGCGGAAGCACCTTGGGCGACACGCTCAATGGGATTCCTAGTGTAAGTGCGACGCACTTTGGTCCAAATGCTTCACGGCCAGTGATTCGCGGCTTAGATGCTGAACGTGTGCGCATTATGCAAAATGGCGTTGGTGTAGTGGATGCATCATCGCTAAGTTTTGACCATGCCGTTGCTATAGACCCCTTAGTGATTGAACAAATTGATGTAGTGCGTGGCCCTGCTGCTTTGTTATACGGCGGCAGCGCGGTGGGCGGCGTGGTGAATGCCATTGATCACCGCATTCCAACTGAAGCATTAAACGGCATGATAGGCAGAGCCGAAGCGCGCTTAGGTGGGCCAGATAGCCAAAGCAATCTCGCTGGCGTAGTGGATGTAGGCAACGGACAATTTGCCATTCATGCCGATGCTTACACACGAAAAACCAGTGATTTGGATATTCCAGACTTCGCAGTCTCTAGCCGCAAAGCACAGGCGGATAACACGCCGCGCATTAACAATGGCAAATTAGTGAATAGCAGCGCGAATGGCGATGGCGGCGCGCTTGGTGCATCGCTCACGTTTAACAATGGCTATGTCGGCGCTTCTTACTCAGCGCTTAACAATAACTACGGCACGGTAGTTGAGCCAAACGTACGCATTGATATGCAAAGCCAGCGCTTGGATATTGCCAGCGAATTTACCGATTTAGACCAGCTGTGGTCAGGCAATATCGTCAATCGCCTTAAATTTCGCTTAGCGCATACTGATTATCAACATCAGGAACTGGAAAGCGGCATCATTGGTACCACTTTCAAAAACAGCGGCATTGAAGGTTCGCTGGAAGCCGGACATACTCCCATCGATACAAAATTGGGCAACATAACGGGGGTGCTTGGGCTGCAATTTCAAAATACCACTTTTGAAGCGCTAGGCACAGAAGCCTTTGTACCAAGCACCAACACGCAAAGCAAAGCGCTTTATTTATATGAAGAGCTACCAATAGACCAATTGAAGCTAAGCCTTGGCGGCCGCGTAGAGCACACCATCGTAGACGCCAGCCCTTGGGTTAATTCGTCGATGTCGCAAAATAGAAGCTTCAACCCCTATAGTTATGCGCTAGGCGGCCTTTACAAACTGGATGCTCACTGGTCGTTTACCAGCAACCTTTCACATAACGAGCGTGCACCTAGCTACTTTGAGCTTTATGCCAACGGCGCGCATCTAGCCACTGGTCAATTTGAAATAGGCAATAGTGATTTTACTAAAGAACGTTCCAACGGCATTGATGCACAAATCCGCTGGAAAGCAGGTAAAAACTCATTTAGCGTGGGACCTTATTACACGCGCTTTAGTCGTTTTTTAGGTTTATTGGACACGGGCAATATAGATGTAGGTACAGGTTTGCCAATAGCCCAATTTACTGCCATACCAGCTGATTTTAAAGGCTTTGAAGCTGAAGGTAAATTTAACATTGCCGACAACTGGGACTTAAAACTCACGGGTGATTATGTGCGCGCCACGAACCTAAGTAGCGGAGAAGCATTGCCACGCATTGCTCCACTTAGATTAGGCGCTGGTTTGCATTATCAAAAGAATAGTGTTGGCGCTCGGTTAGATGTGCTGCATGCTTTTGCACAAAATCGCACAGCAGCCAATGAATTAGCCACCGATGGTTATACTGATTTAAGTGCGCTATTTTCCTACAAATTACCCACCAAGTTGAATATAGAGCTGTTTGCTAAAGCGAATAACCTGCTCAATCAGGATGTTCGTGAACATGCCTCGATTTTGAAAGATATTGCCCCACAGGCTGCAAGGGCGGTATTGTTTGGCTTGCGTAGTGATTTTTAACCTAGCAGCAACAATCCCCAAACCACCGTTAGAATAAGCAAGGCAAAAAATACTGCGGCACTGCCAATATCTTTGGCTTGCTTAGCAAGCATATTATGCTCTGTCGAGGTATGGTCAACCGCCGCCTCAATCGCCGAGTTCAACAATTCCACAATTAACACTAGCAAGACGCTAGCTATCATCAATGCACATTCAAGCGGGCTTTTGCCCAAATAAAATGCCAGCGGAATCAACACAATGGCTAAAAATACCTCCTGCCGAAAAGCATCTTCATGCTTAAACGCGGCTTTAAAGCCTTCTAGCGAATAGCCACAAGCATTGATTAAACGGCGTATGCCAGTTTTCCCCTTAAAAGCACTCACACCAATGTGCTTGGACACTGATGGATGTTGGGGATTATCAGCTTGATCGTTATTTGTTTGGTCGTTACCTGAAGTTGGCATCACGGGCTTTCTAGTAGTAGGCTTTTAGTGTTTAAGCGTAGATTTTTAATGCGCTTATTTTAACATGCGCTATCATTATGTTTTGGCAACATTACTTTAGGTAAATTATGGCACGCACAGTCAATTGTATTAAATTAGGCAAAGAAGCAGACGGCATGGACTTCCCTCCGTACCCAGGTGAGTTTGGCAAACGCATCTATATGCACGTTTCTAAAGAAGCTTGGGCTACATGGTTAAAACAACAAACCATGTTGGTGAATGAAAACCGCCTAAGCCTAGCCGACCCATCTGCCCGTAAATATTTGACCGAACAAACTGAAAAGTACTTTTTTGGCGAAGGCGCAGACACGGCTACTGGCTATGTGCCAGAAACAAAATAACCAAACCCAGTATCGGCTATCTCTGCCATCAATCATCGAATAAAAAAAGCGCTGCAAAGCGCTTTTTTTATTCGACCTAAACGTCAGTCTACGACGCCAAAAGTCTCACGCTCCATTTCTTGCATAGAGGTATGGCGCACATCCTTACCTTTAACCATATACACCACATATTCTGCAATGTTTTTTGCATGGTCGCCAATACGCTCAATCGCTTTGGCTACAAATAACACTTCTAAAGACATTGAAATAGTGCGTGGGTCTTCTAGCATGTAGGTAACTAACTGGCGTGTTGCTGTGCGGAAATGCTCATCCACCAACTCATCCTGCCTTGCAACTTCAACCGTTTTGCTCACATCTAAACGGGCAAAACCATCTAGCGATGTACGTAGCATTTCACGCACTAACGCAACCATCGCCTTAATTTCGTTAAAGCGCGGTTTATACATGCGGTCTTCATCGTAGATTTTTTGTGCAGTACGCGCAATTTTAGCGGCTTCATCACCAATGCGTTCAAGGTCTGTAATGGTTTTTACCATCATCATCACCATGCGTAAATCACCAGCAGCTGGTTGACGGCGGGCAATAATATGGCTGCAATCTTCGTCAATTTGCACTTCTAAGGCATTAACGCGCTTATCATTTTCCATCACATCTTTGGCGAGATTAGGGTCTAAATTCACCAATGCATCTAAAGCGCTGACAATTTGCTGCTCAACCAAGCCGCCCATTTCAAGCACTTTGCCGCGCACGGCTTCTAATTCAGCATCATATTGCTTAAAGGTATGTTCAGTTTGCATTGTTCTTCCTTGAGTTTATGCTTTTTGAGGCATTTTAACCTGAAATAATAACGGTCAAATATGACAGTAATATTTCAAATAATGTTTTTGAAATATTACTGTCCATGTTTTTTAATCCTATTTGTATGTTTTAACGCCGTCCGCAGTGGCTAGCAATAAAATATTCGCAGGGCGTGCAGCAAATAAACCATTAGTCACCACGCCGACTATTTGGTTAATTTTCGCCTCCATTGCAATAGGGTCGGTGATGATTAAACCATGCACATCAATAATCACGTTGCCATTATCTGTTTTAAAATCACGTAAGGCTGGTTGACCGCCTAATTTAACCAACTCACGCGCTACATAGCTTTTAGCCATTGGTAGCACTTCTACTGGTAATGGGAACTTGCCTAATACTGGCACGTATTTACTTTCGTCACAGATGCAAATGAATTGCTTGGCCACCGCCGCCACGATTTTTTCACGCGTTAATGCACCGCCGCCGCCTTTAATCATGTGCATGTGTTCAGTAATTTCATCGGCACCATCTACATAAATATCCATGCCATCTACGCTATTCAGGTCAAATACCTCAATGCCATGTGCGCGTAAGCGTTGTGCAGTCGCTTCAGAGCTAGCCACAGCGCCGTCAATTTTATGTTTTACTTTAGCTAATTCTTCAATAAAAAAGTTAGCCGTTGAGCCTGTGCCCACACCAATAACGCCGCCTTTTACATACTCAACTGCTGCGCGTGCCACTTGTTGCTTTAATTCGTCTTGGGTAAATGCCATTTTTAGTTAAATCCTTATTTTTTCTTTATAATTGCAAACATCTCCTACTATACACTGCATGGTAATGATTGAAAATTACCCAATGCATGCCAAAGACTCACCATGAATGACTCAGCACTCACTATTAACGATTACGTAAACAAAATAAAAAACTCCCTTGTGTATGATGTGGCCAAAGTCACGCCATTAGAGTTGCAACCTAATCTATCAAAACGCATACAAAACACGGTGCTATTAAAACGTGAAGATATGCAGCCTGTGTTCTCATTTAAGCTACGCGGTGCGTATAACAAAATGGCGCACTTGCCTGCCGACGTACTCGCAAAAGGCGTCATTGCTGCTTCTGCGGGCAACCATGCGCAGGGCGTTGCACTGAGCGCACAAAAACTTGACTGCCGCGCAGTCATTGTCATGCCAACCACCACGCCGCAAATCAAAATTAATGCGGTAAAAAGCCGTGGTGCTGAAGTTGTATTGTTTGGTGATAGCTACTCTGATGCTTATACGCGTGCGCTTGAACTGGAAAAAACTGAAGGCCTCACCTTTGTACATCCTTACGATGACCCAGATGTGATTGCTGGCCAAGGCACGATAGGCATGGAGATTTTAAATGAGCACCCAGAACCTATAGAAGCGATTTTCTGTTGTGTGGGTGGCGGCGGCTTGCTTGCTGGCGTTGCGACTTATGTAAAGGCGCTACGGCCTGATATTAAAATCATCGGCGTAGAAGCTAAAGATTCCGAAGCCATGACAGAATCACTCAAGCAAGGTCAGCGCGTGATTCTTGAGCAAGTCGGGCTTTTTGCCGATGGCGCTGCGGTAAAGCAAGTGGGAGAGCATACTTTTGCGCTTTGTCAGCAATATGTAGATGAAATGATCGTGGTGGATAACGATGCGATTTGCGCAGCCATTAAAGATGTATTTGAAGATACCCGCAGCATTTTAGAGCCCGCTGGCGCACTAGCCACCGCAGGTCTTAAAGAATATGCCAAACGCAACAACTTAATCGGTAAAACCTTGATTGGCATTGCTTCTGGCGCCAATATGAACTTTGACCGTCTACGTTTTATTGCAGAGCGTGCCGAAATCGGCGAAAAACGCGAGGCGGTATTGGCCGTCACGATTCCTGAAAAACCAGGCGCGTTTAAAACATTTTGTCGTTTACTAGGCGACCGCAATATTACCGAATTTAACTACCGTTATTCTGACCCAAAAGTAGCGCATATTTTTGTAGGTGTGGCGATTGCGGACCCTACCGAATCAGACAAACTAGTTGCCAATTTAAAGGCGCAGGGCTTACCAACGCTTGATTTAACCGACAACGAAGTGGCTAAGCTGCATTTACGCCATTTGGTTGGCGGCCATGCGCCACAGGCCGAAAATGAAGTCGTGTTTAGATTTGAGTTTCCAGAAAAACCGGGCGCGCTAATGAAGTTTTTAGAATCTATGGGACAAGATTGGAACATCAGCTTATTCCACTATCGCAATCATGGCGCAGATTTTGGCCGCGTCTTGGTCGGCATGCAAGTTCCCCCAACAGATACCGCTGAATTTGCGAAATTTTTAGACCACTTAGGGTATCCGCACTGGGATGAAACAACCAACCCAGCCTATAAACTATTTTTAGGATGAATCGGCTATATACAACCGCATTGGTGGTTGTATAGAACCATAAATTGAAAAGAGTCAACTTAACTATCTGTATTTATCAATTAAATTACAGGCGCACTTCTTGCATGATGATGCTAACAATTAAAAGGTAAGTTTATTCGTACCGTTAAATTGAACCTATGCCGATTTGGCATGCCGAAACCTGAGATATAAATAATTTGCCCAACTGGAGAAATAAAGAATGAAGTTAAAGCACTTGGTAGTTGTTGCTGCGGTCAGCATGACTTTTGGCCTGAACGTTAATGCTACGGATCGCGGAAAAGCGTATGTTTCTAATCAGGATGGCGGTGTATCAGTCATCGACTTAAATACACTGACTTCAACGACAAATATTGATGTTAAAGCTGAAGGCCCGCGCGGCTTGGCGGTTAGTGAGGATGGCAAACTTTTAATTGTTGCCACGCGCGAGAACAGCAGCATTTCCATTATAGACACTGCAAGTAATGAAGTGTTAAGCCAAATTCCTGTTGGTAAAAATCCTGAGTTTGTACGCGTGCGCGGCAACTTTGCTTACGTGTCTTACGAGCCGAGCGCCAAAGGCGGACCGCCACCCGCGCTAGGTTCAGCTGCGGCAAATGAGGCCGCTAAAGAAGATGCGGATGATGATAAAGAGCCCGCACGTATTGGCATTATTGATTTGAAATTAGGCAAAAAAGTACGTGAAATTGTCGGTGGGCCCGAAACAGAAGGTATTGAATTCAGCAAAGATGGCAAGCAATTGGTCATTACTAACGAAGCTGACAATACCGTGACTGTACACAACTTAAAAACAGGCAAGTTACTAAAAACCATCAAAACCCATCATTATGGTGACAGACCACGTGGCGTTAAAGCATCACCTGACGGCAAAACTTATTTAGTCACGCTAGAGTACGGTAATAAATTTATGGTCATGGATAAAAACTTTAAAGTATTACGCACGGTTGATACTGGAGCTGCGCCTTATGGCATTGCCTATGACCGCAAAGGTGAGCGGATTTTTGTGGCAGCCAACAAAACCAAAACCTTAGAAGTGTATGATGCAAAAACCTTTGAAAAAGTGAAAGACATTACAACCGGTAACCGTTGCTGGCACTTTAGCTTTACGCCAGACGATAAAGAAATCTTACTGGCTTGCGGAAAATCAGACGCCGTATTGGTGATTGATGTTGAAAAACTTGAAGTGACCAAACAAATTGAAGATAAAAAAATGCCTTGGGGCTTAGTGACTTATCCTAAAAGCATGGGTAGTTTAGATACAGCTATCAAATAGTCTATAAGCGGTACATTAAAAGCCCTGATAATCAGGGCTTTTTCTATTTCAATTTACTCGGCATTTAATCTACCCAGTATAAATTCCCACTCTTTTGGGTCTACTGGCGTAATTGACAACCTGTTGCCACGCTGCAATATTCGCATATTGGCCAGCGCTTCATACTCACGTAACTCTTTAAGACTCAGCAAGCGCGTTTTACGCACTAATTTCACATCGACATTCAGCCAGCGCGGATTCTCAGGCGTGGCCTTTTCATCGTAATATTTATGTCCTTTAATAAACTGTAGACGATCTGGATACGCCAGTTTACAAACCTCCGCAACACCTGCAATACCAGGCACCGCACAATTTGAATGGTAAAAAAATACGCCATCACCCACCTTCATTTGGTCTCGCATAAAGTTACGCGCCTGATAATTGCGAATGCCATACCAATCTACTGTTTGATTGGGAAAACCCGCCAAATCATCAATCGACACATCGGTAGGCTCAGATTTCATTAGCCAATAACGCATAATTCACCTTTATACTAAATTTCTATTACTTGTAATTTTGTTATTATTCACAGCGTAAATTGTACGACAATATCGCTAAACAACTTAATCAATCATCAGAGAATATTCTTATGGCAAACGCTCAAAATAAAGGCTCTGACAAAAACGTACTCGGCACCGCATTACATTTATGCAGCGCAGATCCATTGACAGGCTTTACACGTAGCGGTTGCTGCGAAACTGGACCAGAGGACAACGGCAGCCATACCGTATGCGCCCAAATGACTGATGAATTTTTAGCCTACTCTATTTCACGCGGCAATGACTTAAGCACGCCACGCCCACAATATGGCTTTAACGGCTTAAAAGCGGGTGACCGTTGGTGCCTATGCGCTGCACGCTGGCTTGAAGCATCAGAAGCTGGCTTTGCGCCACCTGTGATATTAGAAGCTTGTCACGTAAAGTGTCTAAAAATCGTAAGTTTGGCAGATTTGAAATACCACGAACTTAGATAAGTGCAAGTATTGGGAGAGTTCTCCACGGATATAGCTTAGACCAGCATCCTGAACCAAAAAGGCTCAAGTGGTAAAAGCCTAGAATGCATTAGGTACACCCATAAAGGGCGCGCGCACAACACTCGAATGACCAAAACCGATGCTATAAACTAGTTCAAGGAATTATTAGCCTAAACCGCACCGCAGAGAACAAACTTTAAAACTTTGAAAGTCTAACGCTAGAAGTTTTATAAACTGCTTATTACACATAACTTAAATTACCAGCTACTTAGCAAATTCTAAAACCATTGGAATGATTTTACTATAAATTTCGGTGGTGTGACAAAGTTCTAAATGACTATTTCTTAGCGCAGACATCATCAATTTGGTCTTGCATTAGCGAAATTCTGCGCTTAATGTCGCCTACATCAACATTGCCACTTTTAGCGTGGAGTAATTCATGCGATAAATTAAGCGCTGCCATAATCGCGATACGCTCAACGCCTATGATTTTTCCACCATCACGGATGTCACGCATCTTTTTATCTAAAAAATTAACCGCATTAATCAACCCAGGGCGCTCTTCATCGGTACAAGATACCATGAACTCACGACCCATTATATTGACATCTACACCTTTACTCTGGCTCATTTACCGTGGCTCGCTTACTGTAGCTGTAGCTAATTGTAATTTACTCAACATGTGTACCCTGCCTTAAGGCAGACTCTCCATCAAAGCTTCAATACGCTCACTTGCGCTCGCCATGTTGGCTTTTAATAAGGCCGCATCACTCTGCGTTGCGCCTAAATCAAGGCGTAGCTGTGCGTTTTCGTTGCGCAAGTCACTGCACAATGAAATCAAGCCAGTTAATTTTACTTCTAACGCTTTTAAGTCTGCATCCATATGTCCACTATAATTTAAAAAACTGATTGTAGTCAATAGCTAGCCTCTTCCAATATGAAATGAGTCTGAAAGTGTTATGTATTTCCACCAAGAAATGCGTCTGAATTGAATAGATAAGTTCTAAATCGGTCATGATGCGAGGCATGGTGATCAATAT
>CAINBI010000139.1 GCA_903846555.1 uncultured Pseudomonadota bacterium | reverse complement strand
TCTGCTGTCGCCGCATGACGCGCTACAGGCGGCCGAGTTGCCGCCAAGCGCCGAGGCTGGGCGGCAACTGATTGAGCCGGGCAAGCCGCCTTCCCTGCCGATGGAAATCCGCAAACCGCAAATTCTCATGCCGGAAGAGGAGTAACGGCTATGTACCATATCGTTTTGATGTTACTCTGGCTTCACCATCAAGAAAAATTAGCTGAATTAATCTTACTTACGCCACCACTACTCCTAGCTTAAAGTTAACCGCTCCTCTACGCGGCTAGATTTTTATAAGCCGAGACTTTTAACATGATTCATTACGCTGCGCCCTAATGCGTGTAGCGCATAGCCGCCTTCAAGTGCAGAAACAATGCGGCCATTTGCATGGCGCTTGGCGACATCTTTTAGCATTTCAGTCACCCAAAAGTAATCGTTCTCTCTAAGCGCTAGGCCGCCCATATCATCCTCCCAATGCGCATCGAACCCGGCAGAAATTAAAATCAGCTGAGGCTTAAATTGCTCCAAGGCTGGTAACCATTGCTCAGTCACTGCCGCGCGAAAATCCACACCAGAGCTTCTTGCGGCAAGCGGCACGTTAATAACATGTTCATTACCACTGTCTGCACCGCAGAATGGGTAGTATGGATGCTGAAAAGTTGAGCACAGCAGCACACGCGTATCATCGTGAAAAATATCTTCGGTACCCTCGCCGTGATGCACATCAAAGTCGGCAATGGCAACGCGCTGTAGACCATGCTTTTCCAGCGCATAAGCCGCAGCCACTGCAACATTGTTGAAAATACAGAAGCCTGATGCCTTTGCACGCCCGGCGTGATGGCCTGGTGGACGAATATTACAAAATGCATTTTCAATTTCGCCAGACATCACTAAATCAACCGCCTTAATGACCGCGCCAACAGCGAGCAAAGCCGCCTCTAGCGTAAAGGGATTCATCGCAGTGTCGCCATCTAAATCAATGAGTCCTGATTCAGGGGATTTACTGAATACCATATCGATATATTCAGCGGCATGCACCCGCGCAAGATCGTCTTTACTGGCTTTAGGCGCCTCATAAGGTGTCATGTAATCAAACAAACCAGAGGCAATCAACTGGTCTTGAATCGCATGAATTCGCGCAGGGCACTCTGGATGATCCGCGCCCATGTCGTGCTTGAGAAATTCAGGATGCGTAATATATGCGGTGTGCATGTAGGCCTAATTACAACACTTTGCGAATGATTTTAATGCTTTCGTCTTCATGGCTAGATTCAATGCTAAACCCTAAACGCTTCATTAATTTAAGCATGCTGGCGTTATTTTTCAGCACTTCGCCTTCCATAATTTTCAGGCCTTTTGATCTAGCGGCATCCATTAAAGCCACCATGAGTTTAAGGCCTAAGCCCGTACCGCGCATGCTATCAGCAACCACTAAGGCGAATTCACAACTTTCACCATCGGGGTTAATCGCATAACGGGTAACACCTAGCTCCACCTCTGTATCTTGTTCGTCTCTTACGGCAATAAGTGCCATTTCACGGCTGTAATCAATCTGCGTAAAGCGCACTAACATAGCTTCACTCAATTCTTGAAAGCTGTTCATATAGCGGAAATAACGCGATTCTTCAGACAGATTACGCACAAATGCCTGCGTAAGCTCTGCATCTTCTGGGCGAATTGGGCGTATGACCACATTGCTGCCATCGGTACGTTGCCAATAACTCACAAGATGCGTTGGATACGGATAAATCGCCATGTGCGAATAACGGTCTGCGCTTGGCGAACGCAGCGCAACTACAACTCGCGCATCGGCCGCTAATACGCCATGTTCGTCGAGAATCAGCGGATTAATGTCCATTTCCATCAACATCGGCAGCTCGCAGACCATTTCAGATACGCGCAGTAATACGCTTTCAAGCGCCTCCACATTTGCTACTGGCATGTGCCGAAAAGCTCCTAGCATTTTAGAAATGTGAGTACTCTGAATCATATCTTTCACCAAAAAGGTATTGAGCGGCGGTAACGAAACAGAGCGATCCCCCATAATTTCAACCGTGGTGCCACCCGCGCCAAAGGTAATCACTGGGCCAAATACTGGGTCGTTAGTCACGCCCACCATCAACTCACGTCCGTTTGGCTTGATAATCATCGGCTGAATAGAAATGCCATCAACTTTTGCATCAGGGCGGCTTTGTTTTACATTATTGATAATCTCATGATATGCACTACGAACAGCCTGCGCGTTGAGCAAATTGAGTAATACCCCGCCAGAATCAGACTTATGGGTAATATCTTGAGAATTAACCTTCATCGCCACGGGAAAACCCAATTGCTGAGCGATGAGTAAAGCCTCATTCGGCGAACGCGCCACCATCGTTTGCGCCACAGGAATATGAAAAGCCGCCAATAGCGCTTTAGATTCCATCTCGGTTAATATTTTGCGTTTTTCTTGTAGCGCACCTTCAATAATCATATTCGCGCCTTCAACATCTGGCTCTAAATGATGCGACAACGGCCCCGGCATTTGCATTAAAAACTTTTGATTTTTATGATACGCGCTGAGATAAGAAAACACTTCTACCGCTGGCTCTGGCGTACGAAAATTCGGTTTTTTAGCGTGATTAAATGCCGCGCGAGAAGCTTCAACTTGCGCCCCGCCCATCCAAGATGTAAGCAATGGTTTATTAAATTGATTAGACAGCGCGATTACCGCTTCGGCCGCTTCTAAAGGTTTAGTCATGGCTTGCGGCGTTAATATGGTCAGCACGCCATCCACATTTGGGTCTTCTAAACAAGCTTTTACCGCGTGATGAAAACGATCCGCTTGGGCATCGCCGATAATATCGACTGGATTACTGTGCGACCATGTAGCAGGCAAGGCTAAATTAAGCTTTTCAATCGTGCTGTCAGATAGCGTGGCCATCACCAAGCCTAAATCAATCGCGCAATCTGTCGCCATCACGCCTGGACCACCGCCATTAGTGACAATCGCCAAGCGGTTACCCGTTGGGTTAAAACCACAAGAAAGCGCTTTAGCCGCTGAAAACAACTGCGTAATCGTTTGCACGCGCACCACGCCAGCACGGCGCACGGCGGCATCAAAAGCATCATCAGAACCAACCAGTGAAGCGGTATGCGACATTGCCGCTTTAGAAGCCGCCGCGTGACGCCCTACTTTCACCAGAATCACCGGCTTAATACGTGCCGCCGCACGAATCGAACTCATAAAACTACGCGCGTTATGAATACCTTCGATGTAAAGCAGAATGCTATGGGTATTGGAATCAGAAATTAAATAATCAATCACCTCACCAAAATCCACATCTACCGACGCACCCATCGAAATCACACTGGAAAAGCCAATATCATTAGTTTTGGCCCAGTCCAAAATCGCCGTACACAAAGCCCCAGACTGCGACACAAAAGCAAGATTGCCCGCCGCCGCACTGCCATTATTAAAAGTAGCATTCAAGCCAATATCTGGCCGCATTACGCCTAAACAATTTGGCCCAATCAACCGAATACCATAACGTTGTGCGCTTTCAAGCACCGCGCGTTCTAGCGCCTTACCTGCGGCACCAGCCTCACCAAAACCAGCCGTAATAATAACCGCAGCTTTTACACCGTGCTTGCCACACTCCTCTATCAAATCTGGCACGGTATGCGCTGGCGTTGCAATTACCGCCAGCTCGATAGGCTCAATAATTTCTGCGATTGACGCATAAGCCTTACAGCCCTGCACCGCTGTGTGACCCGGGTTAATGGGATATAACGCGCCGTGATAACCACTTTGCAGCATATTTTGAAAAACGATTTGCCCGACTGAATCTACGCGGTCGCTTGCCCCAAATACTGCAACAGAGTTAGGTGCAAATAACGGCTTTAGATGATGCTGACCCATAATGGCTTATTGTCTTTAAAGTGAAGGGGGTATGTTAGCGCATTGCGGCGAATTAAACATAGATTTTATAGGGGTAATTTTTGGTGGGTTATTCTTGGGTTGAGTTTTAATTTTTATGGGATCAATGTAATAAATAAATTTTCAATTTGAAGTATTTTTTTTATTTGATATATGATGGAGGGCGGTGAATTGTGTTATAGCTTACTGCTGACATGCCTCCGTGTAACATAAATGGGGTGGGCTGAAAGTAGGCTAAATAAACCATTACAACTATAATCTCGTTAGATATTTAAGAGAGAAATTCCCATGAGCCAGCAAGCCACCTTTTTAGATGATGAAAACCAATTTATTTCAATAAATGAAGCCGCTGAATCAATCAATGTTTCTAGTGCATCGATTAGGAATTGGATCAAGACAGGCTATCTAGTGCTGGCAGGGAAAAACATAGTATCCATGACATCATTTGAGTCATTTAGAGTAAATGTTGCTGGTTCAGACAAGCTTGTTAATAGAGCAAATAAATCTCAAAAAGATAATCACGACCATAATGCAATAACAGATACTTTTCAGATTTTGATAGAAGATCAAGAGTTCGATAGCTCCCATCTTGGAGAAGATTACGAACAATCACTGTCAAATTCTCATAGGAACAAAGAGGGTATTTATTACACTCCCATTACCATTGCCAGACACTTTTTTAAAAACTTGCCTGAAGATTGTTCAAAACTCACTTTTTATGATCCATGTTGTGGATCGGGTAATTTTTTAATAGCAGCATTGGAAAAAGGATTTATATTAGAAAACATTTTTGGACTAGATATAGACCCTCTAGCTGTAAAAATTGCTAAACGAAGAATTACAGACATTACCGGACATGAACCTCAAAACATAATTTGTGGCGATTTTTTAGATGTGAGTCCTCAGAAAAACAATGACGCATATGATGTGATTGTCACAAACCCCCCGTGGGGTAAGAAAATCGATAAGGCTAAAAGAGATCATCTAACTAAATCTTTGCACGCAGGCCTGAGTAAAGACACAAGCTCTTTATTCTTCTTTGCTTGTTTAAGTAAATTGAAAAGTAGTGGTGTTCTAGGTTTATTGTTGCAGGATGCTTTTTTCAACATTAGTACATTCAAAGACGCAAGAAAAAAAGCTCTTTCCCTAGAAATAAGGGAGTTTATTGACTTTGGAAAACCTTTTAAAGGGTTACTTACAAAAGCTAAAGGCATTATTTTAGAGAAAAGTGTCTTCAGTACTAACAGCGAATTAAATAAACATATTCTATGTCAAAGCAATTCAAGCTTGCACTATAGGTCACAGGAGTCATTCAGAAAAAACTCAAAATTAACATTTAATTTTTCTTGCACTCAAAATGACTCTGAAGTAATTGAGCATTTATTCAAAATTGACCATATATCTTTGGCGGGTAACGCTAGTTTTGGATTAGGCATTGTAACTGGCAATAACAAAAAACACTGCGAATCTAGTCCAAGAGACGGTCTTATTCCAGCTTATAAAGGTTCTGAAATTCACAAAGATAAATTGGGAAAAGCCTCATGTTATATAGCGAGTGACTTTTCCCAATATCAACAGGTAGCCCCAATAAGCTTATTTCTTGCAGAAGAAAAATTGATCTATCGCTTTATATCATCAGCCTTGGTGTTTTATCGTGACACAAATCAGCAATTTGTCTTAAATAGTGCAAACATGATTGTTCTAAATAAGAACTTTCCAATCCGCACAGAATATTTATGTAACTTGCTTAACAGCAAAATTATAAATTGGTTATTTAAAAACTTATTTGAAACTCACAAAATTTTGCGGGCTGATCTAGAGTCTCTTCCAATACACATCAAGTACTTTGATTTTTTTTCAGAGTTTTCAGAAAATAATTATTTAGAATATTTAGGAATAGAGGAAGTATCAATTGGATCTTACCGAATTAAAAAATAGAATTTGCTCCTGCTTTACGGGCTCAGGCGGCGAGTTAGACATACTACTTAAAATGGTGGATGATGACCGCTCCATATACCCTTTTAACGACTATGAGCACTTAATATGTAACTTAATTGAGAATAATGGGCTTACCTTCGAACAGTATTTGGAAATTAGGTCTGAATATATTAGCCAGAATCCAAACTTATGGATATTTGAAATATCTGCCCCACGGGGCTTCGGAGAAAAGTTTGCACAAACTTATATACATGGTAAGTGTGAAGCACTTAAAAGCCCTTCAAAAAAATTAGATGCGAATTACTCTGGCCAATACGACATGTGGCTTGATGGGATAAAAATTGAAGTTAAAGCCTCTAGAGCCGTAGCAAGCGGCAGTGATGAGCCTCTTTATATTAAAGCACTATCTAGAAGCTCACCGTTTCCTTTCCTTATGAACTTTCAACAACTAAAGCCACAATGCTGTGATGTGTTTATCTGGGTTGCAGTTTTTAGAGATCAAATTGTTTTATGGGTAATGAATTCTTCCGAAGTTCAGATAAATCCACTATATTCAAAAGGACAGCATCGAGGCAATAGTGGCAATGAAGGGCAATTGCATGTGAATCATGACAATATTCATCTACTCAATAAATATGAGCTCAAGGATGGGGATTTGGGACAACTAATTCGATCAGCTGCCACAAGAAAATTAACCACTTGAAAGCTATTCAGCCAAGTATGGGCAGGCTTCTGCCCACGCGGTCGTTTTAAATCGTTACGCGTGGGCAACAAGTTGCCCACCCTACTAATCGCTATTCGGCTTTAATTTAAAGTGATTTCTATCACTGCGCCGTTTTATAATTTGGCCCAAAAAACTCCATCATCATAAAGTCTTCCAAATTGGCGCTATCTTCTAGTCGTGCGGATTTAACTTCTACGCGACCTAAGCGATGCGAGTCCCAATTAAAGTCGCCTGTGTAATGTTGCCGTATTAGCGTGATCATTTTTCTGATCATTACCACTCTTACATCTTGACCAGTGCTGGCTTCTACTTCAAAGGCTTCACGTCTGGCGTTGCTGTAATCGTTAGTCCAGCCACGGAAAGCAAAGGCGGCATGGCGACCGCTTAAACTGGTGATTTCGAAAATGCCGTTGGTGCCATTTTTAAAGTTGTTTTTGATGCGCTCATCTCTAATTTGCGATTCGCTAGGGCCAATTTCGCGGGCTGCGGCTTCGGCATTTTGTTTGGCGGCATCGGCTTCTGTAAACTGCCTTTGTGCCTGCCTTGCTTTAACGTAGGAAGCCATATCGGTAGGCGCATTGTCTTTCGGCGGGGTGACTTCTGGCAAAGGTTTAGCAGTGGCTAATACATCTGGCACGGTAAAAGCGGGTTTTGTATTTTTACTGGGCTTTTGCGTAAGCACTTTTGGTGTGGTTTTAATCACTTTGGGTGCTGGTTTTTCTTGAGATTTTACTATAACACTAGGTTCAATCACTTTAGGTGGTTTGGGCGGTGCCAAACTCACTTCTATGGCTTTGGGTTGCGGTGCGGCGGCATTATCAAAGTTAATTTTTGGCAGCACTGTCCATAAAGCCAGCCCGTGAATGAATAACGAAAATATAATCGCGATCAATGTATTTCGGCTGATATTGATACGAATCAATGGGTCGCCAAGACGCCCTTTAGAAATCGGCGCCCGCAAAAAATCATCCGCATCATGCATTACCTCTGCGTTTAAAGCTGTGTTTAAGGCTTTGCTTAAACCGATGTTTGACGTTGATTCTATTGTTTTAGCCGTTTCCATAAATGCTTAGTTTTGAATATCTGACCAAGTTTTTTCAAGGCGCTTGATTGAGATTGGGAACGGCGTTTTAAGTTCTTGGGCAAACAATGAAACGCGCAGCTCTTCAATTAGCCAGCGATAATTTTGTATGTCTTGCGGCACATCAAGATTCGCCTGATGCAGCGCATTTACCTTATCTTGCCACTTTTGCCACAGCACGCCGACACTAGCGGCATTTTTACCATCACGGTCTGGGTTGGCTGGCTGTTTTTCAATACGCAAACGTAAGGCTTTTAGGTAACGCGGCACATGTTGCAACTGTTCCCACGGCGTTTGGCTAAAACAGTTTTTATAGACCAGCAAAGCTATTTGTTGCTCTAAGTCGCGCTTCAAACGATTAACCGTAGCGGGCATTTTGCTTTGTTGCGCTAGCAGCAGCTGATACTCGGTTGCGACAGTCTGCGCTTGTCTAGCCACCGCCTGACTTACCGCTGGCAGACGTGTTCTGGCGCGCGCTTTTAGCTTCATAAAGTCTGCATTGCTGCGTGGCAAATCATCTTCGCCAATAAACGCGCGGTCTGAAATGGTTACAATCAAGTCTTCACGCAAATCATCTGGCGATACGATATTGCGTAAAGTCAGCGCGTACTGATTAAAATTAGGCAGATTTTTTTCTAGCTGCTTCATTTGCTCTTTAAGCTCAAAGCGCATTAGGCGGCAAACACCTTTGCGATGATTGATGGCGGCTTCACGCTCAGTATCAAACAATTTAACTGAGATGCTATCTTCATCATCTTCTAACGCTGGGTAGCCAGTGACTTTTATGCCATCACGCTCAAAGCTCAAAGTCGCGGGTAAGTCGCCAAAATCCCATTGTTTTAAGCCAGTTCTTTCAAGCGATTTAACATTATCTGGCGAGGTGTTTCTAAAGGTTAGTTGTGCGGCTGAACCTAATTGCTTTTTAAGCGCATACCAATCACGACCCATCGCCAGCTCGCGGCCTGCATCATCCACTACGCTAAAGTTCATGAGTAAATGCGCAGGGGTTTCTTCAGCCCAATCTTCTTTGCTCACTTTTAGTGTAGTTTTAAATAGAATATAGGCGGCTAATGTTTCCATTAAAGGCAGGCTATCAAAACGGTCATTCCGACGTGGGTCGGAATCTAGTGGCTTTGCTTTAACATCGCGTGGTTCATTTCTTAGTAAGAACGTCGAGTTTGAATTTGAAATTTCTTCTAAAAAGCCTGTCACAAACTCTGGTACTGGCACACAAACTCTGCGGAAATTTTTAGGTAGCGCCTTAACCAAATACGTTAGCTTTTCACGCAGCATACCTGGCACCAGCCATTCTGTTTGCACAGCATTAAGCTGATTCAACAACGCTAGCGGCACGGTTGCAGTTACGCCATCTAACACATGGTTAGGCTCAAAACGATATTTCAGCGGCACTTCTACGCCGTCTAGCAGCATTTTTTCAGGAAACTGCACAGCGGTAATGGCATCGGCGCCGTGGCGCATTAAATCATCACGGGTTAGATACAATAATTTTGGATTCGCTTTTTCTGCGCCCTCTCGCCACTTTTCAAAAGTTGCCGCCTGAAAAATACCAGCGGGTATTTTGCTGTCATAAAAGGCGAATAATTGATGCTCATCTATCAGCACGTCTTGCCGACGCGCTTTATGCTCTAACTCTTCCACTTCGGCTATCAAATGCTCATTTGCCGTGAAGAATGCGGCTCGGGTATCAAATTCACCATTTGCCAGCGCTTCACGGATAAATATCTCGCGCGATTGTTTGGGGTCAATTGGCCCATAATGCACGCGGCGCTTAGGAATAATGGTTAATCCGTAAAGGGAAACGCGCTCCCACGCATTCACCATGCCCATTTTTCTATCCCAACGCGGGTCAGAATACTGGCTCTCAGTTAGACCTCTGGCAAGCCGCTCTATCCAATCTGGCTCAATTTTTGCCACGCAACGGGCATATAACTTGGTGGTGTCGACTAGCTCAGCGGCTATCACCCATTTTGGCCGTGTTTTTTTAAGTGTAGAACCTGGCGCTATGTGAAAACGAATACCGCGTGCGCCAGAGTAAGAATCGTTATCGCCATCTTTAAAGCCAATATTACCCAGCAATCCAGCTAATAAGGCTTTGTGAATCTGCTCAAAATTGGCTTCTTTATCGTTGAGCTTAAACTCCATTTCATCGGTAATTTGCTTAATTTGACCATGTAATTCGCGCCATTCTTTTAAGCGCAAAAATGACAAGAAGTTGCTGTGGCATTGATTCAGCAAATCTTTATTGGATTTTTTGGTGTTAAGCGCGTTGTCGTAAAAGTCCCATAATTTAAGGTAGCTCATAAAGTCTGAGCCTTCGCCAGCAAACTTGGTATGCGCGTTATCAGCCGCCTCGCGTTTATCCATCGGCCTCTCGCGTGGGTCTTGCATGCTCAGCACACTAGCAATAATCAAAATTTCTTTGAGGCAGCTTTCATGTTTGGCGGCCAAAATCATGCGGCCAACGCGCGGATCTAAAGGCAACCTCGCCAATTGCAAACCAGTTTCTGTGATTTTTCTATGGCTATCTACCGCGCCCAACTCTTGTAGTAATTGATAACCATCGGTCACTAAGCGGCTACTTGGCGCCTCAATAAAAGGAAAGTCGTTAATGTCGCCCAAACGCAAAGCCGCCATGCGCAAAATAACGCTGGCGAGAGAGCTGCGTAAAATTTCTGGCTCGGTAAATTCTGGGCGACCATCGAAATCTTGCTCGGAATAAAGCCGCACACAAATACCATTTGAAACACGGCCACAACGGCCTGCGCGTTGTTTCGCGGCGGCTTGGCTAATCTTTTCAATTTGTAACTGTTCAACTTTTGCCCGCGTGCTGTAGCGATTCATACGCGCCAAACCTGCATCAATCACATACTTAATGCCTGGCACGGTCAGTGAAGTTTCTGCCACATTGGTGGCCAATACAATGCGGCGCGTATGGTGCGGTTTAAATATTTTTTGCTGATCTTCTATGCTCAAGCGTGCAAATAAGGGCAAAACTTCAATATGTTTAAGCTTGGTAGAACGGCCCTGATATTTTCGTAAATGCTCGGCGGTATCGCGGATTTCACGTTCGCCCGGTAAAAACACCAAAATATCACCATCGCCTTGACGCAATAAATCATCTGCTGCGTCCAAAATGGCTTCTTCTATGGCTTCTTCTTCATCGTCTTCTTCTAGCCAGCGCGCTTCTGTTTTGGCTTTTCTAGTGATTCCAAAGATAGTCTCATCGTCTAAATCAAACTGTGCATTTTCAGCATCAGCGCCTTCTTTAGCGCGAAAACCTGCTTTACCTAAAGGACGATAACGAATTTCAACGGGATAAGTGCGGCCTGAAACCTCGATGACGGGCGCGCCGTTAAAATGCTCAGAAAATCGAGTTGCATCAATGGTGGCCGAGGTGACGATGATTTTTAAATCTGGGCGTTTTGGTAATAATTGTTTGAGATAACCTAGTAAAAAATCGATATTCAAACTGCGTTCATGGGCTTCATCGATAATAATCGTGTCATAGGCATTTAAAAATTTATCGCCCTGCGTTTCTGCCAGCAAAATACCGTCTGTCATGAGTTTGATATAAGTCGATTCGGTGAGCTTATCGTTAAAGCGGACTTTGTAGCCCACCACTTCGCCCAGCGGACTTTGTAACTCTTGTGCAATGCGTGAAGCCACCGAACGTGCGGCAATACGGCGCGGTTGCGTATGGCCGATTAAGCCTGAAACACCACGGCCTAATTCCAAACAAATTTTTGGTATTTGTGTAGTTTTACCCGAGCCAGTTTCACCACAAATAATCACGACTTGGTTTTTAGCAATAGCAGCGGCAATCTCGTCTTTTTTGCCACTGACTGGTAATTCTGGTGGATATTCTGGCTTAGGTAAATTGGCTAAGCGCGCGGCAAATTTTTGTTGGGAGCTGCGTATTTTTTGCGTAATTTCCTTGAACAAACGCTGCGCTTTTATGGCGGACTTTTCATCATTTAGCTTCTGGCTATCGTTAGCTTCTCTAAGTTTTCGGTGGAGCACAAAGCGATCCGCCAACATGCAGCTTTGCAGTGTAGCTTCTAGCATAGCAGGTGTTAAGGTGACAGATTTTAGGCTTACGGGCTGATTGGCATTCATATACGCGCATTTTAACATGCTAGCGGCGTGGCTCAAGTTGCTTATTGAAGATGGCAATTGAGCGATCTTATTGAGCCTACTGATTGAATCGTCTTATTGAGCAGCAATATTAGTATGAGCTGGCTTAATCAATGTTAATTAGTTTCACTTGACATAGTCATAGGCATCATTAAAACTACGCGCAGTTGTAGATTGAAAACGACTGGTACAGATTTTATGACAGGTCTTTTACAGCACGGCCTTTACAACACAGCCTATACAACACAATATCATTTCTAAGTTTCTGGATAAATCACACACTACTTATGTCAAAAAACATTCAATTTAAATTAACAACTGAATATGTTGAGCTATGCAATTTACTAAAATTAACTGGATTGGCCGATAGCGGTGGTCGCGGGAAATCAATGGTGGCAGAGGGATTAGTGCGAGTAGATGGTGTCATGGAAAGCAGAAAAACAGCTAAAATTCGTCATGGTCAAACTGTGTTGGTTGATGGCTACACCATTCAAATAGAATAAAAACTTCGGGAATATTCAAACTTTTGGTAAGTGATGGGAAAAGCCCATGACAACATATTCAGTGTTTAGCTAAACAAATCCGGCATGATAGGCGCTGGTCTTTGGCTGTCGGCGCGGGTTTCTACTGTGCTTAATCCGCTACGTGAATTAAGGTATAATGCGCGCTGAGTCTTGGTCACTTTACCACCAATTTTTTAACCCCATAATTACAATCAGTTTTTTTGTAATTCACCTACCATTTATAGGAAAATAAAATGAGTCAAATCACCGTAGAACATAACCCTTCAGAAGAAAAGTTAAAAGAACTAGGCGTATCAAGCTGGTCTATCTGGGAAAAAGAAGTATCTAAATTTCCATTAGATTTCGGCATGACAGAAAGCGCTTACTTACTTGAAGGCGAAATTCATGTAACACCACAAGGTGGCGAAAAAGTAGTTATTAAAGCGGGTGATTTTGTTGTGTTCCCTAAAGGCATGAAATCAATGTGGGAAGTTGTTCAACCATTGCGTAAACATTACAAACATAGTTAGTTTTTTGTAGCGTTATTGCTGGAAACACAGCAATTTAACCTGCGATGTATAAAAAAGCCTTGATTATTCAAGGCTTTTTTATTTCAAGCGTCAGCGCGATACTGTTAATTAAAACAGCACGCCCATAAGTTATTGTGGCTGCACATCACACACAAGCATTGCTTGCCGCCTGACATATTGCCACAAACTCATCAGTATTAAGTGATGCTGCACCCACCAAAACACCATCAACATCGGACATAGAAAATAGTTTAGCCGCGTTCTCGGCCTTAACACTACCGCCATACAGTATCTGAATATTTTTGGCTATTTCTGCATCTAACATCTCAATATGTCCACGCAAAAAACTTAAAACATTTTGTGCATGTTCAGCCGATGCGGCTTTACCCGTACCAATGGCCCAAACGGGCTCGTAAGAGAGCACTCCACCAGCTAAACCCTTAACGCCAATCTCACTAATCACAGCGTTGAGCTGCCTGATGGTCACCAGATCAGTCATGCCCTCTTCGTATTCGGCTAAAGTTTCGCCTATACATAAAATCGGCTTCAAGCCAGCTTGAGTGGCCACTTCAAAGCGCTCGCCTATGGCATGGTCAGTATCATGTCCGCGCTGCCTTCGCTCAGAATGCCCAATAATCACATATTGACAGCCAAACTCGGTGAGCATTCTTGGCGAAACAGATCCTGTGTAGGCGCCAGATGCAAAGCGGCTCATATTTTGGCCACCCCATGCAACCGGGCTACCTTTCAATATGGCTTCGGCCTGAAATAAATAAGGATGAGGCACGCACACTGCGTAATCGGCATGATGATAGTCAAGGATCCCAGCCAACACACCTTCTAAAAAAGCGGCATTGCTCGGCAGAGAGCCATTCATTTTGCGGTTTGCCACAACCAATTTACGTCTCATTACACATCCTTTTTGCTATTGGCGCTACTTTAATGAAAATCTTGTTGGCAAGCATAGTCGGATACATTAATTTAGCTATTCTGCTACCTCATAGTAGCAAAAGCGTCCGCGACCAGCATTCTTGGCGGCATACATGGCAATGTCGGCATTTTTTATTAAATCCTCCACGTTATCGCCATCTTTTGGGCTAACGGCAATGCCAACACTAGCCGAAACATTAAGCTCAACGCCATCAATCACAAATGACTGTGACAGCTTTTCAATCACATTTTTCGCCACTTTATCAATGTGGATAGCATCGTTAATTTGCGATAGGACAACGATAAACTCATCGCCGCCTAGTCTAGCGACAGTATCTGCTTCACGCACACATTGGCTGACGCGATTGGCAACTTGTACCAATAACTGGTCACCTACGTTATGCCCAAGCGTATCATTGACCTCTTTAAAATGATCAAGATCAATAAAGAGTACTGCGACAGACTGGTCTAAGCGGTGAGCTAGTTTGATTTTTTGCTTTAGACGATCTTGTAGCAATCGTCGATTAGGCAACTGCGTTAAGTGGTCGTAGTTGGCTTGGTTCCAAATTAACTCATCGCTCTGCATCTTTTCGGTAATGTCAGAAAAAATCGCTACGTGCAAACGTTTTGTGCCGTCTTCGTTATAAATAACATTAATAGATAGGTGTTCAGCAAACTCTTCACCACTTTTACGCTTATTCCATAGCTCGCCATTCCAGTGGCCAGTAGTGTTGAGTTTTTTTAATATTTTCTGGTAAACCTCATTACTCTGACGCCCTGAATTTAAGAAGCTAGGGTTACGACCAACGACTTCATCACGCGTATAACCAGTCGTTAAGCTAAACGCGGGATTCACTGTGATGATGCGGTCTTCGGCATCGGAGACCATCATCGCCTCGCTGGCCGCATCAAAAATAAATTCGGCCAGTTGCAAGTCGTTAATATATTGCCGCGCTTGTTGATGAGATAGCCGTAAATCCAGATGCGCCATAATATGGTTGGCCAGAACCTGCATGATCTTTATTTGTTCTTGGTTTAATTCACGGGGCACGCGGTCTAAAACGCACAGCGCACCCAAATGTAGGCCTTCAGAAGTTTCTAGCGGAACTCCCGCATAAAAACGTATGCCTGACGCAGAAGCGACTAAAGGGTTATCAAAGAACCGCTCATCTAGCCGCGCATCTGCCACGATCATCGGCTCAGAATGCAGAATAGTATGGGCACAAAATGCTACATTTCTTGGGGTCTGTGTCTCGTCCAACCCGGTGATGGCATTAAACCATAGGCGGTTTTCGTCGATCAGACTAATGGCAGCGATTGGTGTTTGACAGATGTAGGACGCTAACTGAACTATTGCATCTAAAGCCGCATCTGGTCCAGTATCTAAAATATTGTATTTTTTAAGCGCAGCCAAGCGCTCTTTTTCATCTATGGGTATCGGTGCAATCATCATATGGTTTTTCTGTAGCGCCCTAGTGGTAAGCCTGTGTGATGTTATGTATAGCCTAAATTTTACCCTCAATCAAAGGGTTACGGGGTGACCTTAATTTATTATTTACAAATAAACAGCCTCTACACACCCAATATCAGGCAATACTTTTGCCTGATTAAAACCTAACATTAAGAAAACCTTAAGAGTTACTGCTTACACTGTGCGGCAATATTGACAAAAACAGGTTGTTTCATGCACACATTACGCATCATAAAAATCGCAATGGCTATACACCACGCAAAGCCTCACAGCGCTGATACACGCCAAAAACTTAACCATTCAAATGTATGAGGAAATGATGATACTGATGAAACAATATTTAGCACTTGTCGCTCTATTGCTGTTGCCATTACTGGCCTCTGGCGAAGTCGTTATGCAACTAAGCAGTGACCATCTTGATGAGTTAAAGGTAAACCCAGCGCTACAATTACATGATGTTTTAGAAAAAACTGTGGCCCGCAATCCCATGCAGGCAAGCCTGCAAACTCGCGATTTTTTAGTGAATGCAAAAAACATTGTTGCTAATGCCATCTTGCCTTCATCGCCTGCGCTTAGCGTTGCACATCAAAATGATGTTTTAGGCGGTGGTCGTGGCGAACGCGAATGGCAAGCCGAGTTGGAGTTACCTGTATGGCTACCGAACCAACGTAGTAATCGCCTCAAAGTGGCGGATGCAACACAATCTAATTTAATCGCAGGTCGTGAGAGCTTGAGGCTGCAAGTGGCTGGGCAGTTACGTGATGCTTTGTGGGATGTCGCTTTTAACGAAAATAATCATGTACTTACGGTGAATAAATTTTCGCTTGCTGGCAAGCTACAGCACGATGTTGAAAGACGCTACCAAGCAGGGGAAATGGCTAAAACGGATGCCATGCTGGCACAGCAAGAAACTTTACGCGCAGAAAAAGAGCAGCTTCGCGCAGAGGCGGAATTAATGCATGCGCGGCATCGCTATTATTTACTGACTGGACTGCGGGAAATTCCAGCTCACTATGAAGAAGTCCAATCGTCTTTGGAGGATTACAGTAAATCCTCTATATGGGCTGAAGCGCAATCTAAGCTGGGCTTAGCAGAAACAGAGCGTAGCTTAGCGCAGGTTGAGAGTCATGAAAACTTGCAAGTATTGGTTAACATGCGCAGTACAAAAGGCGCATTCGATAATACTTCTAATGAAAGCGTCGGCCTAAAACTACGCATTCCATTTGGCGGGGAATCTCGCTCGGCGCCGATTAAGGCCGCAGCGGAGATGCATGTAGGCGCAGCGCTCACCGAGCTAGACTCGTTAAGATACGGGCTAGAGGCTTTGATGCATGAGGCGGAACATAATCTGAATGTCAGCCGTACAGAGTTACTGATTGTGTCCAAGCAATTTGAAATCGCCAAAGAGAGCGCGAAACTCGCGCAAAAGGCTTTTCAATTAGGCGAAACAGATCTCGTAAGCTTAATCCGTATTCAAGCACAAACGTATGAAGCCGAACGTGCTTTTACTAGCCGTAAAATTCAAGTGCAGTGGGATGTTGCCCGCTATAACCAAGCCGTAGGAGTTGTTCCATGAAATATCTTTTAATCACAATCGCCGCACTTTGTTCATTGATTAGCCATGTGCAAGCAGCCGATGTGGTGATGACCGCGACCCAGCAACAAAGTTTAGGTGTCACCGTCACGCCAATTGGCAAAAATACCATGTTAAATAGTCGCCGTTTTCCAGCAGAAATTGTGGTGCCTGTCGGCCAAGAGCACATTGTCAGCGCCCCGCAATCAGGCTTGTTAGATCAGCTATTTGTAGCCGCAGGTCAAGACGTTAAAAAAGGTCAGGCAATTGCCCATTTAACCAGTTCAGACTTATTAAATTTACAACGCGATTATCTACAAGCCATGACACAAAAGAAGTTGGCGGCAAAAAGTCTGGCGCGCGATTCCGAGTTATTTAAAGATGGCATTATTCCGCAGCGCCGTTATCTGGAAACAGAAAGCGCTCATGAAGAAGTCAGTGCATCACTAGCGCAGCGTAGGCAAGCCTTACGTTTGGCTGGTATGAGCGATGCGGCTATTAGCAAAATTAACCCATCAACTGGCATGAATAGTGGCATTACACTTACTGCGCCGATTGATGGTCAGGTATTAGCGCAAATGGTAACAGCAGGCCAGCGTGTGGATATGGCGATGCCGCTTTACCGAATCGCTAAACTCAACCCACTTTGGCTAGAAATTCATGCGCCGCTGGAGGGTTTGCCATTTGTAAAAATCGGTATGCCTGTGCAAGTACCTAAACTACAAGCCAGCGGCAAGCTGATTGCGGTGATACGCAATGTGAACAAAGCCGATCAAACCATGCATTTACGTGCAGAAATTACACAAGGCTCAGAAAAACTGTCTCCCGGCCAAATGGTAGAAGCCGAAATCAGCCTTGGTGCGCAAGCGCAACATTTTAGCGTGCCAAAATCGGCATTGGCGAGACAAGGCGCAGAGGCTTTGGTATTTATTCAAACTAAAACTGGTTTTCATCCTTTAATAGTAAAAGTTATTTTTGAGCAAGGCGATGAAGCCGTTGTCGATGCTAGCTTTAAAGGTGATGAGCGAATTGCCGTTTCTGGCATATCAGCAATCAAAGGTACATGGCTAGGGTTAGGTGGCGAATAATGTTAGCTAAACTCATACAATTTGCACTTACACAACGGTTGTTGATGCTGATTCTGACGCTAGGCTTGGCTGCGGCCGGCACATTAGCATACAAATCATTACCGATTGATGCGTTTCCTGACGTTTCATCGACTCAAGTTAAAATTATCATCAAAGCACCTGGTATGACGCCAGAGGAAGTGGAAGCGAGGATTACCGCGCCAATTGAAGTAGAGATGCTGGGCATTCCAAATCAGGCTGGTTTGCGCTCGGTAGCTAAATATGCGCTCACCGACATCACGGTAGACTTTGCCGATGGTACTGATATTTACTGGGCGCGCCAGCAGGTGGCCGAGCGTTTGAATGCCGTTTGGGGAAACTTACCCACCGACATATCGGGCGGCATGGCGCCGTTAACCACGCCTTTGGGCGAGATGTTTATGTTTACGGTAGAGAGCGACACGCTCAGCTTGCAAGAAAAACGCAGCTTGCTCGACTGGGTGATACGCCCGCAACTACGCACTGTGCCGGGTGTGGCGGACGTGAATACTTTAGGTGGCTTTGTACGCAGTTTTGAAATTGTGCCAGACAACGCCCGCATGTATGCACGCGGCGTAGCGATTGATACACTGCAACAGGTACTCGATAACAATAATCGCAACGGTGGTGCTGGTCGACTAAACGATGGCGAAGGCTCGCTATTAGTGCGTGCTGAAGGCGGCTTTAAAACCATAGAAGACGTACAAAATACCGTTGTACGCTCGGATCAAGGCATGTCTGTCAAAATTGCCGATGTAGCCGATGTGCGTATCGGTTCAATCACACGTTATGGCGCGGTAACCAGTAATGGCAAAGGCGAAGTGGTTGAGGGATTGGTGTTAGGTTTACGTGGTGCTAATGCGCAAAAAGTGGTCGATGGCGTTAAAGCTAAATTAGCGGAAATTGCGCCTACTTTGCCAAAAGGCGTAACCACCAAAGTGTTTTATGATCGAGGAAGTTTGGTTGAGCGTGCCGTACATACTGTGACTAAGGCGCTATTAGAAGCCGTGGTGTTAGTGTTGATATTGCTCGTACTGTTTTTAGGCAATTTTAGAGCCGCACTCACAATTGCCTTCATATTGCCGCTGTCAGCTTTGTTCACATTTTTACTCATGCGTTATTTTGGCATGTCTGCCAATTTAATGAGCTTGGGTGGCCTGACCATTGCGATTGGGATGCTGGTTGATGCCGCCGTAGTGGTGGTTGAAAACGTAGTGTCGCATCTTGCCGATAACAAAAAATCTGGTTCTTTACCTAGAATGCACATCATTTATCGTGCAGTGCGTGAGGTCAGCGTACCGGTTACCGCTGGCGTGCTGATTATTATCACCGTATTTTTACCATTGCTGACTTTACAAGGATTAGAAGGCAAGCTGTTCACGCCAGTTGCACTCACTATTATGTTCGCGCTGGCAGGTTCGCTATTCTTATCACTCACGGTGATTCCAGTGCTCGCTTCATTTTTACTTAAAGAAGTGAGCCACGAAGAGCCTTGGTTAGTCAGAAAAGCGTTAGGGATATACGAGCCTATTCTTAAATGGTCGTTAGATCATGCCAAAGTCATTGTTATTGGTGCATTTGTGTTGCTGGCGATTACTGGTGTTGTTTATACGCAGATTGGCAAAACCTTTATGCCGACAATGGATGAAGGCGATCTAATTATTGGCGTAGAAAAGCTACCATCTATCAATCTGCAACAAAGTATGAACACAGACATGAACGTGCAGCGTGCAATATTAAGCAAAGTGCCGGAGGTGAAAGGGATTTATTCGCGCGTGGGTTCTGATGAGCTTGGGCTGGACCCGATGGGCCTGAATCAAACCGATAACTTTTTGATCCTAAAGCCTGCCAGTGAATGGCGCATGAAAACCAAGGTAGAGCTCATCGATGAACTACGCAAAGTGATGACGGAAATGCCAGGTTTAGCTTACAGCTTCACGCAACCGATCGACATGCGCGTTAACGAGATGATTCTAGGGGTGCGTGGCGATTTGGCGATTAAAATCTACGGCTCTGATTTAACGGTCCTTAACGATAAAGCCCAGCAAATCGTCAAGATTTTGGAATCTATCAATGGTAGTCAAGACGTTTACACCCCGCAAAATAGCGGCGTGCAATATTTGCAAATCAAAATAGACCGCGTAGCTGCGGGGCGTTTAGGCTTGAGCATTGCCGAGATTGAAAACGTATTGCATGCTCAGCTTGAAGGTAAACAAATGGGCGTGGTGCAAGAAGGCCAAAGGCGCACGCCAGTGCTGATTAGAGGTAGCCAAGAGTTGCGCACTTCGCCATCAGACTTTGGCAACTTATTACTAACGCTGACTAACGGCACTAACGTACCACTTTCTGCCGTGGCCAAAATAGAGCGGGCTGAAGGCCCGGTAAAAGTAGATAGAGAGCGCGGCGTACGTATGGTGGTGGTGACCGCCAATATTCGTAATCGTGATTTAGTCAGCTTTGTGGATGAAACCAAGCAGCGCATACAAGCGGATGTTAAATTAGGTGAAGCTTACTCAATAAAAATGGGCGGCCAGTTTGAAAATCAACAGCGTGCTGCCGCACGTTTAGCGATTGTGGTGCCAGTGGCAATCGGTTTGATTTTCTTATTATTGTTCGCTACTTTTGGCTCTATTAAGCAAGCTTTACTGATCCTTTCTAACATTCCATTTGCCATGATAGGCGGCGTATTTGCCTTGTGGATATCAGGTGAATATCTCTCTGTACCAGCTTCAGTCGGCTTTATTGCGCTGCTAGGCATTGCCGTATTGAATGGCGTAGTCATGGTGAGCTACTTTAATTTACTGGAAGCACAGGGCATGGATAAATTAAGCATCGTGGTGGAAGGCGCTAAACGAAGATTAAGACCAGTATTGATGACAGCCAGCATCGCTGCCTTTGGTTTAATCCCACTGTTATTTGCCACTGGCCCAGGCTCGGAGATTCAAAAGCCACTTGCCATTGTGGTGATTGGTGGCTTGGTCAGCTCAACCGCATTAACGCTAGTATTACTGCCAATCTTTTATCGTAGATTTTTTAAATAGGAGCGGATGATGACGCAAGATACCCCATTACAAAATACAAATCCGCAACAACCAGCCGCGCAAGCTCTTTTAATCTTAATCGTACCGCCAAGCTTAGAAGAGATGTTGGTCGATGTATTGTTACAGCAACCTGAAATTTCAGGCTTCACCAGCAGCAAAGTACATGGTCATGGCACGGCACACGGAGATAATGCGAAACTAAGCATCGTAGAACAAGTCACGGGAAGGCAGCAGCGCGTGCAGTTTATGATGCATGCAAACGTTGTTGATTTGAAGAACTTAGTCGTGACCTTAAAGGCCAAATTTAGAAGTACCGATATACACTTTATTTTGCTGCCAATTTTGGAGTGTTAATTTTATGGGTATCCGTATTCTGTGATTGATTTTTGATATTGTAATTGCTATGCAAATACCGATTGTATGATGGATTTAACAAATTAACTCAGCGATTAGACTTCCCGATTGCAGACGCTGGCGTACCTTCACTTTCGACCCAAAGCGGACGGTCAATCCTCTAGCTACGCATAAAATTTAAGTCGTATAGGAATTACCTAAACTTAAAAGTTTTATGCCTCAGTTAAGTGTCCAGTTGTGGTGCTTTAAACATGGAGTTTAGTATCCCTTCGCCTTTGTTAACTATGAACTGACGAAAAGCTTCTGTTGCTTGAGTTGCATCGCGATTATTCGGTGTGACTATGTACCAAGTACGAATTATGGGCGTATCTTTAATATCCAGTATTGCAATTTGGTTGTTAGTAATCTCATTGCCGATTGTATGCAAGGAAACTAAGGATATGCCCAAGTTGGCCATTACGGCTTGCTTAATAGTCTCGTTCCCAGACATTTCCATACTCATTTTTAAAGTGAGACCTTGCTCTGCGATGAATTTTTCCATGATGTATCGAGTTCCGGAGCCCAGTTCCCTGCAAATAACATCCACATGATTTAATGTATCTGGGGGTAAGTTAGATTTACCTGCCAATTTATGCAAAGGGCTCGCGATAAATACATGGGGGTGGGTGGCAAAGGCATCTGAATCGGCATTGATATGCTTGGGCGGTTTACCCATAATGGCAATATCAATCTCACCATCTCGCAACAACTCAATTAGTTCTTCTCTGTTTTTGACAACCACCTTAATTTGAACGTTAGGGTATTCTGTTCTAAATTGCACCAGCATCTCAGGTAAAAAATACCTAGTGGTACTTGCAAGTCCAATTTTTAGTATCCCTATTTCCGTTCCCCGTAAATTTTCCATTACAGTTCTGGCTTCATTCAAAGTGCTAACAACCCTATTTGCATAGAGTAAAAAATGCTCGCCAGCTGAAGTTAGGGTTATTTTATTATTTTCACGGTTAAAAAGGCTTACGCCTATATCACCTTCCATTTCCTTAATTTGGAGTGAAACTGCAGACCCTGTGATATTTAAGTCCGCCGCAGCTTTAGAAAAACTCAGGAATTTGGATGCGCTAAGAAATATTCTTATTTGTCGTAGTGTGAGATTTCGCATAAGTAAAACTTAAGGTATGCCAAAGAATTAGTCAATTTACTTAAACAGAAGTCCATTCTATATTACCCATCAGGCAGTTAGTGTGTTTTTTACCTATTCTTAGATCGATTATCTATAGAAGGCGCAACTAGATGAAATCATTGATAAACAATCCAACTAATAATAAAACAACATTCAATCAATATTTAATAAAAGCATGTCGTGATTCTGTAAGTGGAGCATCTCTAGCTAACCTACTTATAAACATTGCAGAATGCACCAAAAAAATTGCTGCACTGACATCCAAGGGTAAGTTAGTAAGATCTGTTGAAAATGTTGGTGCAACTAATGTTCAAGGTGAAATCCAGATCAATCTAGACGTGCTAAGCAATGAATTATTTGTTTCAAGTTTGAAACAAAGTGGTTTAGTTAGCGGGTTGGTTTCGGAAGAGCTAGATGATGCATATCTAATAGATGAGGTTGGAAATGGTAATAAATTTTTGGTCGTTTTTGATCCGCTAGATGGCTCATCCAATGTTGATGTCAATGTATCTGTAGGCTCAATTTTTTCAATCTATAAAGATAATTTAGGGTCATTAGATTTCCTTGAGCCTGGCAATGCCCAGATTGCGGCTGGGTATGCTTTATACGGCCCATGCACTATGTTGGTGATTACTTTAGGCCATGGTGTCCAAGGATTTACTTTGGATACTGAGACGCAAGAGTTTGTATTAACCCATTCCAATATCAGAATCCCTGAAACAACCTCTGACTTTTCCATCAATTCAAGCAATGAGCGCCATTGGGAGGCTCCTGTACAAAGATATATAGATAGCTGTAAAGCAGGCGTCACTGGTGTCAGAGGAAGAGATTTTAATATGCGTTGGGTGGCAAGCATGGTCGCTGATGTACATCGTATTTTAATGCGTGGCGGAGTCTACTTATATCCGTATGACAACAAGCAGCCAACCAAAGCAGGGAGACTGCGTTTGCTTTATGAAGCGAATCCAATGAGTTTTATTGTAGAGCAAGCTGGCGGTAAAAGTTCAACAGGCCGCAAGAGGGTTTTAGATATTAAACCTGATGAAATTCATCAGCGTGTGCCAGTAATTATGGGGGCGCGTCTAGAGGTAAGTTTAATTGAGTTATATCACAGTGAATTTGATTCTACTCAGCCAAAAGAAAAAGATTCAATCGCGCCGAAACAGTCCGAATTTACTAAGAGCAGTTAACAAAGGAAAAATATGGCGCTTATTTCTTTAAGGCAATTATTAGATCATGCGGCTGAATATAGCTACGGCCTGCCAGCTTTTAACATTAATAACATGGAACAAATACATGCCATCCTTCAGGCTGCTGACGAAGTGAATAGCCCAGTCATTTTACAAGCCTCGGCAGGCGCTAGGAAGTATGCAGGCGAGGCATTTTTAAGAAAAATGATTGAAGCGGCCATTGAACAGTATCCGCATCTTCCAATATGCATGCACCAAGATCACGGGGCATCACCTGCGATTTGCCAGACTGCAATCCGAAGCGGATTCTCAAGTGTGATGATGGATGGATCTTTACAAGCGGATGCTAAAACTCCAGCATCTAATGCATATAACATCGATGTTACACGTCGCGTTGTTGAAATGGCGCACGCAGTAGGTGTTTCTGTAGAAGGTGAGCTGGGTTGCCTTGGGTCATTGGAAACTGGCCAGGCTGGTGATGAGGATGGAAGTGGTGCCGCCGGAATTTTAAGTAAATCACAGCTGCTAACAGACCCTAATGAAGCTGCTGAATTTGTTAAGGCAACGCAAGTTGATGCACTTGCTATCGCGATTGGCACGAGTCATGGAGTTTATAAATTTAGTCGCCCGCCAACTGGTGACATCTTGGCGATTGAAAGGATTAAATCTATCCACCAACGAATTCCTAATACCCATCTTGTTTTGCATGGATCATCCAGCGTATCTCAAGAGGCTCTAGATATGATTAGAAATCATGGTGGAAAAATTAAAGAGACATACGGGGTTCCAGTTTCAGAGATTGTAGAAGGCATTAAAAATGGGGTGCGTAAAGTAAATATTGATACGGATATTCGCCTTGCAATGACTGCAGCCATAAGAAAAAAAATGTTTGAATGTCCTGAGGAATTTGATCCTCGTGCATTTTTTAAGGTGACTATCGCTGCCGCACAAAAAATATGTAAAGACCGATTTGATGCTTTTGGTAGCTCTGGCCGTGCCAGCCAAATAAAGACAATTGCTATGGATGCTATGGCAGTTAGATACGCTAACGGTGAGTTAAATTCTGTAGTTAACTAGCTCGAAAAGGATATAAATATATGCGACGTAAGCTAGTGGTAGGCAACTGGAAGTTAAATGGCAGCTTGAGAGAGAATAAAGTGTTAATAGCTAGTTTGCTAGAGAATTTAAATACTATACAAACAACTGACTTTGCAATATGCGTTCCATATACATACATATTTCAAGCGCAAGCATTGCTGACGGGTACTAATATTTATTGGGGAGCACAAAACGTAAGCCAATTTCGAGATGGTGCTTATACATCTTCAATTTCAGCACATATGATTGCTGATTTCGACTGTAGTTTTGCAATTATCGGGCATTCTGAGCGCCGAGCATTAAGCAATGAGAGCAATCAAAAAGCAGCAAAAAGATTTGCAAGAGTAGTCAATGCAGGCATTACCCCTATTTATTGTGTAGGTGAAACCGCTGACGAACGGGCAGAAGGACTAGCAGAAAATGTAGTGAAGAACCAAATTCTTGCCATTACTTATGGCCTAGATGAATCAACATTCGAACGTGCAAAACAAGTCAGCATGGTGATTGCCTATGAACCTGTATGGGCTATTGGAAACGGTCGAACTGCCAGCCCACAACAAGCGCAAGATATGCATGCATTTATTCGTGATTTAATTGCAAATATTGATGCTGAATTTTCAGAAAGAGTAAGGATTATTTATGGTGGTAGTGTGACCCCCGATAATGCTTTGGCGTTACTCTCTATGCCAGATATTGATGGAGGCTTAATCGGGCGTTGTTCATTAATAGCCGAAGAGTTTAGTCAAATATGCCGTCTTGCAAGTTTGCACTCTTAATAATCATAAATGATTGGTGTGTAATTTGGAGTTTGAAGATTAGACGGATTTCTTAAATCTATTTAAGAAAATGCCATTACGGATGCTTTGCTACAAAAAGGCTTTGCGTTAATAAATCCGAATAATTTTTCAAAAATAGTGAACATTAGCTTATTTGAACTCAATAAACTGAAATCTTATTGGCATAATCTACCATTAGATCCGTATCTAAAAGATGGCGGCGATTATCGGTTTCGACGGCATGCTAGTAATTACTTACCGTCGAAGTGGATTTCAAAATCCAAATTATTAATGGATATAAACTTATAAGAAGTTAGAAGTCATAACTAACACTATTGCATTGATTGACCGTCCGCTTCTGGCCCATTTTTGCCGCATAGCTTATCATTTCCCCCGCCATAAAGGGGACATTTGGAAATGGTCATCAATTTGATTAAAGAAATTTTCAATCCAGTTGTTTTCTTTCAAATCAACCACTGAATACGGATACTCAATTTTATAAGTATGCGCATTAGGTATTAGATGGTGAAATTAAGCTAAGAAGCCCCCAAAACCATTAAAACAGATGCTCTGGGAGGTCCGTCCCTATTGCCTCGCAGAGCATCTATTTTTAGCTTTTTTAGTCTGATTTTCCAGCACTTTAAAAGCTAGCACTTCAAAATCTAGGCGGCTATACAAGTTATATCAAGCTAAATATCCTCAAAAGCCTCGCAAAGCTGGCTCAATAATTGTCCAAACAACGGCAGCACATCTTCTACACTATGCGGGCTATCTTCATCGGTGCCGGCGATAATAAAGGCAATGGTGAGCTTGTCTAGGTTTTCTCTAAATTCAGCCCAATGTTCAGCTTCAGCATCGCCAATTAATTTGAATTTATTGAAGCCTGCTTCAATAATTTCAATCAACTCTGCATCTGGCAAGCCAGCAAACAAGGTTTTGCCTATGGTAATTTGCGCAGCTTGCAGGTTAGGCATAATGTCTTCTTGCGCGAGTGGTCTTGATAAAAAGGCAAAGGCCAGCAGCGCGTAAGCTTGGTATACGCTCAACATATCAAAATTATCGCTACGTTCTGCCATTGGCGAACGTTCTGCCGCTTGAATGGCTTTAAATGTCACATAGCAGCTTAAAAAATCAGCGGCTGCAAGCGCGTCATAGTCATCTAAGTTTGTGTTTGGTGCTTCATCGTCAGCTGATGTTTCGGCTAAACATAATGCGCGCATAAGTTTGATGCGTTTTGAGTATTGAATTTCCATCATAAATCCTATTGATTGGTATTAAAATTTAGTACGTTATTTTTAACCGCAAAGCGAAAATCTCGGGGGCTTGCCCCCGAGTTGGATAGCTTACAATGGCTGGGTTTGCCATTGTGAGGTATCCAACTGATGGACGTACGGAGAAATACACACCATATATTTAGAATTATGTACCAC
>CAINBI010000138.1 GCA_903846555.1 uncultured Pseudomonadota bacterium | reverse complement strand
GCATTCAGGCGCGAGAACAAAAGAAACGTGAAAAGAGTGATCCTTTTTAAAAGAGGGCATTAGTAAATCTTGACGCATCATTATTTGTTACCGTAACTTTAAGTAAAAACTAACAGCGTGTTTAAGCCTCCTAAATGCACTTCAACACGCAACTTCTTCCGCATAAATGCGATACACTTATCAACAGGCTCGTCATTTTTAGACGGCCTTCACTCTGGGTAATTCTACAACGCGCACACCTGGGTAATTTTAAACGCGCGCCAACACTCAGCCTAACCCATCTGTGAAGCAGGACGCGCTACCGCGCGCCTCTTAACTCAAACGTTAGCCATCAGGATGTGAAATGTTTAACAAATTTCTTGCGCTACTTTTAACTTTATTTTCATTCGGTTCTGCTTCAGCCGAAAGTTTGTATGTCCTAATTCCACCAACTTCATCTTCTAAAATTGGCTGTTGGGCAGAGCACTTTCAGAAGTTCGATACAATTGTAGGCTATTCAAACCTCGGCCATTTCTTTCTGCGTGCAAGTTCTGACAACGAATACATTATTCTTCACCCCTTTAAAAAATCAGCAAAATCTTATGGTGTATTCGAAAGTGTTTTGGCGTTTGAAAATAAAGTTCTTAAAGAACTAGGGTTCTCTGAGTATGTTTTACGTGCTGAACATATCGCTGTAATAAAAAAACGTATAGGTCGCCTCAAAAATGAAGAGGTTTATATTCCAGAACCATACCCGTTTATTGGAGGTTCTGACAAACCAGAAACATACACTAAGGGTAATGTATGGGTATTTATGGACATCGTTTCTCAAATGCAGGGGCTTTGTGGCTAACCCATCATTCAAGCGGGACTGGCGAAATGTCGCCCGTTTTGAGGTTTTTAATAATCAGTGGCTCGCGCTTAGTTTGTCGCCAGCCCCTTAATTCAAACGTTAGGCAATAATTTGATTCGCTCAATAATTACATCCGATTACTCCATATGGAATGAAATGTATGCTGAATATATTGGAGAAAAAGACACCCAGGAAACGCAGGAAGTGCGTGACAAACTCTGGGCTTGGTTAATAGACCCAAATCATGAGGTAAAAGGTCTAATCGCCATCAACGATAAAGGTGTGGTGGTTGGCTTTGTTCACTATCGCCCGTTCCCTGTTCTATCCGGGGCAGAAAAAGGTGGTTTTATCGATGATTTATTTGTTACCCCAAACGCACGTGGAAAGAGAATTGCAAAAGAACTTATTGAAGCTGTAGTTAAAATAGGAAAGAAAAACAACTGGAAAGGTATACGCTGGATGACTGATGAATCCAACGTTAGTGCAAAAAAAGCCTACGACAAGCTTGCCATTCGCACCAATTGGGTCACATACGATATAGCACCATTATGATTCAATTGCCTAACCCATCCATCAAGCGGGACTTGCTACCGCAAGCCCCTTATGTCAAACGTTAGGGCTTTGGTAAAAACCATTGTTCTGGCAACCGCTCTGGCATTGCCTCACAGAGCAGCGTTTTTAGGTTTATTTTGGCGTTTTGGTTTGGTGGTGTTGGTAAGGTTGGTGGTTTTAGGCTCTAATCGTTCTGTCCGTTTCCGTCATGCCGCCGTTTAGGTTTGTGGGTTTGGCGGGCAGTGGCTGGGCGGCACGACGGAAGCCGTGTTTTTTTGTGTGGTGCAGCATTGGTTAATGTTGC
>CAINBI010000137.1 GCA_903846555.1 uncultured Pseudomonadota bacterium | reverse complement strand
TCATTGTGAAACCATGCCAGAAATTCAGCGTAGTTGCGCGGGTAGTCAACCCCGGCGCGGGGCGCGGCAGATCGCTCTTGTGATGTAT
This sequence comes from uncultured Pseudomonadota bacterium, assembly GCA_903846555.1. GTDB lineage: Bacteria > Pseudomonadota > Gammaproteobacteria > Burkholderiales > Methylophilaceae > Methylotenera. The sequence goes on along the minus strand of CAINBI010000137.1, from coordinate 8,164 downwards.
TTGATTCCATTCATAATTTTACCATCACAGCATTTAGCTGAATACCCCACTTATTAATTAACTCATCACCCATTACAAACTGCTTAATCCACTTTTCAGCATTTGGCTCAAGGCGCAACAATTCATTCTTTTCAACATCAGAAAACAATAAATACCCACCATCATTAGGCATGCTGCCATAAGTCATTTCAGGCACGGCACATATTGGGCGACGTGATTTTTGAATGATTAAATCAGGCGCATCCACCAAATATGGGTTAATGTTACCCGCCTTCACCGCGTGCGGCTCGCCCTTAATATCGTCATATTCATAAATGGTTTTATCTGCTACATCTTGCAGGCCAAAACCAATTATCACGCAATGCACGGCAGCTTTGCCTCTGGCTTCATTGCTCCAGCTAAAAGTGCGGTGCGCGAAATGAATTTTAACGCCTTGCGCTAGCATCCAACTCCACAACACACCCACTTGCTCGCCTTGGGTAATGCTATTCGTGGAAACAAATGCCGCTTTAATGGTAGGAGCGACGCCCTCGTCGCGATTAACGCCACCACTTTTCGCGACGAGGGCGTCGCTCCTACCTAAATCCATATACCTTGCCGCTTTTACATACCAAGCCGACACAAAATCCAGCAAACCAGCATTTTTTATCGCGCCACAAACCAATTGCATATCCACTTTTTGTGCCGCTGATTGATTGCTTTTGCCTAAAAACGGCGGATTACCCAAAATAAACCTACACATTTCTGCTGGTAAAACATCAACCCAATCTATCTGCAAGGCATTGCCACAAACAATATGCGGCGTGGCTTTTAATGGAATTCTGGCGAAGTACGCACCAAATTCCTCTGATACTTTCATGTTCATTTGGTGGTCGGTTAACCACAGCGCCACCTGCGCAATTTGCGCGGGAAACTCTTCTATCTCGAGGCCATAAAATTGATCGACATCGACATTAATCAGCGTTTGAATATCCAAAACCTGCTGGCCAGAAGCACTACCAGCACGCAAAACGGCAAGTTCTAGCAACCTTAATTCTCTATAAGTGATGACCAAAAAGTTGCCGCAACCGCAGGCAGGGTCAAAAAATGTCAGCGTGCGTAGCTTTTTATGAAACTCAAGCAGGCGGTTTTTGTTACTTTTAAGCTTTTCAAACTCCGCCCACAGCGCATCTAAAAATAGCGGCTTAATCAGCTTTAAGATGTTTTCTTCACTGGTGTAATGTGCGCCCAAATTGCGCCGCGCATCGGCATCCATAATGCTTTGAAACAAACTGCCGAAGATAGCAGGGGAGATAATGCTCCAATCCAGCGAACATAAATCCAGTAGCACTTCACGCATTTTGCTATCAAACTGTGCGGGCGGTAGTGCTTCGGCAAACAGATTGCCGTTTACATACGGAAAAGCTGCGATGCTTTCATCTAAATTAGTCAGGCGTTTTTCTGGCGCTTGGTTAAGTACGTAAAACAAGCTGTTAAGATGGTGCGCCAAATCACTGCCATCGGCATTGGTTTTAGTTTCAATATAATCTTGAAACAGACGCTTTTCAAAGATGGTGGTATCTTCGGCAAACAGGCAAAATAACAAGCGCACCAAATATACTTCTAAGTGATGCCCATCGTAGCCTACCGCTTTCAGCGCATCGTGTAGCTTGCCCATGCGCTCGGCAGCTTTGATGTTGATTGGGTCTTGCGACTTAATAACTTGGGTTTGATAGCCGGCAATAAAGCCAAATAACTTTACGTTTTGATAAAGCTCTTTGAGCGAAAACTCAACTTGCTCGTCGGTTTCCAGATTGTATAGCCTGAATTTTGAGAAGTCTGATACTAGAATAAACTTGGGTAAATCACGTTCTTTTAGGCCAGGAAAGTATTCTAAAGCTTGGTCAAAGGCGCGGTCTAGGCTTTTACCACGCGATTTATGCTCAACCAATAATTGGCCGCGCCAGAGCATATCAATAAAACCGCCTTTGCCATCAGACTTTTTAACTGGCTCTTCAAAGCTGGCAATGCGGCGACGGGTAATGCCGAACACATTAAAAAATGCATCCCAAAATGATTTGGCTTCTGCATCTTCTCGACTTTCATCTTGCCATTCTTTAGAGAATAGCGTTGCGCGCGTTTTAATTTCATTCCAGGAAAGTGCCATATATACCGCTTAATTGTTTTTATAATTGACTTAAAGTATACACTGCGACCTTAACAAAGCAGCGAAACATGTTGTGTTGTTTCACGTGAAACACTGATTTTCTTAATAAAATTAAGGTGCTAAAAAGCACCTTAATCAATAGCAAAAAAAATAATTTCGCTTAAATAAATTACTTGCCAATACAAAACTTGCTAAATATTTCACCGAGTAAATCATCTGGCGTAAATTCACCAGTAATGCTGCTTAAATATTCCTGAGAAATTCTCAACTCTTCCGCCACCAACTCCGCTGAATTTATTTGATTAGCGGCAATATTCAAATGTTGCTCAACTTGCGTCAAGGCATCTAAATGTCGGGCGCGTGCCATAAAAACACCTTCGGAATTATTTTGATAACCGGCTAATTTTAACAAATGACTTTTTAATAAATCTAATCCAACCCCAGTTTTAGCAGATAGATAAATATGTGTAGCCTGGTCTTTTTCTTCAATAAAAGCAGGTTCGTTGGCCACATCAATTTTATTATGTACCCAAATTTTGCGTATTCCTTGCGGCAGACGGTCTAAAATAGACTTCTCTATTTCGGTAATACCGTGAGCAGCATCTACCAATAATAATGCGATATTGGCCGTTTCTGTGGCTCGCCAAGTGCGCGCAATGCCGAATTTTTCGACCTCATCATCCGTTTCTCGCAAGCCGGCAGTATCAATAATGTGTAATGGCACGCCATTGATTTGTATGGCATTTTTAATGGTGTCGCGAGTTGTGCCGGCGATGGGTGTGACAATGGCAATTTCTTCACCCGCCAACTGGTTCATCAAACTAGATTTTCCAACATTGGGTTGGCCAACCAAAACTACGTTGATGCCTTCACGTAATAAACTGCCTTGTTTGGCTTTTGAAAAGACAGATGATAATTCTTCAATAATTGCGGCCAACTTTTCTGCCACTCGTCCTTGCGTAATAAAATCAATTTCTTCTTCAGGAAAATCCAAGCAAGCTTCTACAAACATGCGTAAATCAATCAGCTTGAGTAATAGCGCATTGATGCGTTGTGAAAACTGACCTGAAAGCGAACGTACCGCGCTTTTTGCAGCTTCAGCAGTTGCAGCATTGATTAAATCAGCCACGGCTTCGGCTTGGGCTAAGTCGATTTTGTCGTTTAAATAAGCGCGGCGCGTAAATTCACCTGGTTCAGCCTGGCGGGCACCCAGCGACAAACAACGTGCCAGCAATATCTGCATCAAAGCTGTGCCGCCATGCGCTTGAAGTTCAAGCACATCTTCGCCAGTGTAGGAGTGGGGGTTGGAGTAGTAAATGGCAATGCCGCGATCAATAAGCTCGCCATCAGCTTGCTTAAAATCAAGGTAAGCGGCGTGCCGTGGAGCAGGGCAGTTGCCTAAAATTTTAGCGGCTATGCCCTTAGCGGCAGGGCCTGAAACTCGAACAATGCCAATACCGCCAGCACCTGAAGCAGTGGCGATAGCGGCAATGGTATCTAGCGGATTAGTGCTTTCCACCTGATTTTTTGAGTACAGTTTCCGCGTGGATTGTTTTGTTGATGTACCACTGCTGAGTGATAGATAACACGTTGTTTACTAACCAATATAATACTAAACCAGCTGGAAAAAAGAAGAAGAATACGCTGAATACAACAGGCATGATTTTCATCACTTTAGCTTGCAATGGGTCTGTAGGTGGCGGGTTTAAATAGGTTTGAATAATCATGGTTGCACCCATGAGAATTGGCAAAATGTAATAAGGGTCAATAGCTGATAGGTCATGAATCCAGCCAAAGAAAGGCGCATGACGTAGCTCAATCGTGCCTAACAACATCCAATACAGTGAGATGAACACTGGAATTTGCACCAAAATAGGCAAACAACCGCCCATAGGGTTGATCTTCTCTGTTTTGTACAGCTCCATCATGGCGGCTTGCATTTTTTGCTTGTCGTCACCAAATTTTTCTTTCATAGACTGCAAACGTGGTGCTAACTCACGCATTTTTGCCATACTGCGATAGCTAGTTGCTGAAAGCTTGTAGAAGGCCGCTTTAATTAAAACGGTCAGCAATATAATCGCGATACCCCAGTTAAGCACCACTCCGTGAATTTTAGATAGCATCCAGAATAATGGTGAAGCAACTACCGTGAGCCAACCATAATCCACGGTGTACTCTAAGCCTGGCGCAGTGGCTTTTAAATCTTTTTGTGTTTGCGGGCCAGAAAACAAACGTGCAGGTATGGTTAAACTAGCCCCTGGCACAATGCTGGTGAGTGTACTTTTTGTACCGATAATAAAAATGTGTTCACTGAGCTTTTTAGTATAAAACTCACGCGCTAAACCATCTTTAGGAATCCAGGCACTGACAAAATAGTGTTGCAGCAGCCCAACCCAGCCATCATTTGCTGGTAATTTAAGCGGCTCTTTTTGCATGGCGGAAAATGCTAATTTTTTGAATTTAGTGGCGTCGGTATAGTACGAACCACCAGTAAAGGTTGGCATCAACTTAGAGCCTTGATTTGATTCATTATCATGCACAATTTGATAATAAACAGTAGGTGTAATGGCTGCTGCTGAGCCATTCTTAACCTCGTAAGTCACATCAATCGCATAATTATTACGATGGAATGTATAAACTTTATCAACCGCCACTCCATTACCCACCCAGCTTAAACGCACCTCAAGTGCATCTTTGCCTTCTTGCATTTGATAGCTTGTTGCAGTAGAGGTGAATACTGATTTGTGTGAAGGTAAATCGCCGCCAATCAAGCCCGATTGTGCAACATAGGTCATCGGCTTGCCAGCATCATCTAATAAAACAAAGTTAGATTGATCATTCTCTGACGAGCGATGTTTAAGCAACTCTAGTCGTCGTAAATCACCGCCAGTTGTATCAATTACTGCGTTAAATAAGTCAGTAGAGACATTTATACGCTGGCCAGTTAATAATTTATAGTCATTATTATCAGCAATATCTGCTTTAGCAACGGTAGCTGGGCTAGAATTTTGGCTAGGTACGCTGCCATCAACCGCAGCAACACTAGTGGTTTGCGGTGTTATTTCTGCAGGGGCATGCTGACGCTGCCAAGCCTCCCACAACATCAATATAGACATTGAAAAAATAACAAATAGAACTAAACGTCTTGTATCCATAATATTGATTAGCAATCTTATATAAAATTTTAGTTTTAAAATTTGTAGTTATAAAGTGTTACGGGATAGGGTCATGCCGGCCAGCATGCCAAGGATGGCAGCGCAATAATCGGCGAACACTATAATAAGTGCCCATTATGGCACCATGTTTCTTAATTGAATCTAAAGCATATTGCGAACAAGTAGGGTAAAAGCGGCATTGCTGACCAAAATATGGGCTCAGCATTAATTGATAAGCTTTAATCATCCAAGTCAGTAAGTGCGCCATTATATTCATCACGACTTCTTAAAGTAAAAACAGTTTAAATATCAATCAATTAGTTGACGTATTAACTTTTGTAGCCACTAACATACGCTGATTTAATTTATCAATTAAACCATCAAACTCTTGTTTAATTTGTTTAAAATCAACTTTACTAAATTTCTTTTGCACGCGAACGATGAGGTCTACATGGCAAATATCGTGCTGTTGAGTTCTAAATAATTCACGTAGAACTCGCCGCATATAATTTCTATTAACAGATAATTTTGCGATTTTTTTACCAACCACTAAGCCCAAGCGTGCGCGTTGATGCTCATTTGGTTGATAGTGAATGGCTAAATACTGTGTAGAAATACGTTTGCGGAAATTAAAAACGGATGAAAAATCATCCGTTTTAATCATTTTGGCTTGCTTAACTAGCCTATATATTTTCACCATTATTTATGTATACAACTGTACTAATTCAAATTCTAATACAAATTCTAAAACTAATAATGTGGTGATATATTTTTAAAAAACCCTTTATTTAAAGAGTTTTAAAAAATTACAAACCTAAGCGTTTACGACCTTTAGCACGGCGACGAGCAATCACAGCACGACCACCTTTAGTAGCCATGCGAACTAAAAAGCCATGTGTAGTGGCGCGACGTGTTTTAGAAGGTTGATATGTACGTTTCATGTAATACTCCAGCAAGCTTAAAGCTATAAAGGCGGCTATTAGACCCGATAACACTGCCCACTGTCAATGTTTATTTGCTTTTGTAAACTTAATAATTGCCTGTGGATAAGTTGTATTAAACCAGCTAAAATATGACCGTTGTTATATTAAAAATAATAATCTTTTTAATTGAAAATATTGCACCTCAATTTTAAGAATTAACTTTTTAAAAACAGATACTTAAATTAACTAAGCATGCAGTAGCGCTACTATTGCTAAGGTAAATCGCCGCAGATGGAAAACTTCTGGCCTACTTGTCTCAGTCGTCTTGAGAAAGAGCTCTCTACGCAACAATTCAATACTTGGATCAAACCTCTACAATATCAAGTAGATGGTGATGCACTACGATTACTTGCGCCTAATCGCTTTGTAATGCAGTGGATTAAAGAGCGATTTCTTAAAAAAATTGAGCAATTAGCTGATGAATTGCAACTACCAAACATTCAAATTGAATTCGGCCTATGCAATGCAGATACTAATACTGCTACAAAAACTACCACCACAAAATCGATTATTAAAATAACTGAAAATCCTATTGCCGATTTAGTTGAAGCTAACCTTCAAACCAAGATTCAACCGAACCTTGCAAAGTTAAAGAGAGCAACAAATACGAATAATAACAATACTGAATCTTCAGGTTTAAACAGCGCATTTAATTTTAACAACTACGTTACTGGTCGCGCCAATCAGTTGGCCCGTGCTGCAGCCATACAAGTGGCAGAAAATCCAGGTAATGCATACAACCCGTTATTTATTTACGGCGGTGTTGGTTTAGGTAAAACGCATTTATTGCAAGCGATTGGTAATGAGTTAAAACTGCATAACCCTGAAGCAAAAATAAAATACTTACACGCTGAGCGTTATGTGTCCGATGTTGTTAAGGCTTATGAGCACAAAGCTTTTGATGAATTTAAGCGTAAATATCATTCTTTAGATCTTTTATTAATTGATGATATTCAATTTTTTGCAAAAAAAACACGTACGCAAGAAGAGTTCTTTTACGCATTTAACTCATTGAATGAGGCTAAAAAACAGATTGTAATTACATGTGACACCTATCCAAAAGAAATTTTAGATATGGATGAGCGTTTAAGAACACGTTTTAGTTGGGGTTTAACCGTTGCTGTTGAACCACCTGAGCTTGAAATGCGTGTTGCAATTTTACTTAAAAAGGCTGACGCGGTTAATTTAGATTTACCTGAAGATGTCGCTTTTTTTATCGCTAAACAAATTAGATCTAGCGTACGTGAGTTAGAAGGCGCGTTAAATCGCATTATTGCGATGGCAAAATTTACTGGCCATGCAATTGATGTGCATTTAGCTAAAGATGCCCTGCGTGATTTAATAGCGGTGCGCGGTAGGCAAGTCACTATGGAAAACATCCAAAAAACCGTTGCTGATTACTATAAAATTAAAGTTGCAGAAATGTATAGTAAGAAGCGCACACGTAACTTTGCCAGGCCACGCCAGATTGCGATGGCTTTATCGCGCGAACTGACTAATCATAGCTTTCCTGAAATTGGAGAGGCTTTTGGCGGTAGGCACCATACTACCGTGATGCATGCTTGTGATGAAATTGATTTATTAAGACAAAACGACCCAACTTTTACCAGAGATATTAGTTTTTTAATGCAAGTAATTAGAGATTAATTTGTTAGAAAATAGTAATTAAGTAATAAGTTTTAGTCCAAATTTCAAAGTGTTAAGTTGTGAATTTGTTGTGGATAAAATTAGGATAAGTATGCGTATTTAATATAGGTGAAATTTTCTCAACAATTTATCCACAGTAGAATATGGTGTTGCTAAGACAGAAATATAAGATTTAACTACCTGATTTTATTTAAAAATAATCAGTTATCCACAAAAAAAGTACTATTATTATT
>CAINBI010000136.1 GCA_903846555.1 uncultured Pseudomonadota bacterium | reverse complement strand
TAAATGCAGCCAAGTTGAGCTGATTTTAACCAGAATGGGCAAGCAAACTCGCATCATAAGAGCATGCTAATTGATCGCCAGTGATAATTTATGGTGTTTATGGATGAGAACTAACTAATTAAGAATATTGTGTTAGCATATCGTTTAACGTTTCCTAGCTCGGTTTAGTTGGGCTTTGCGACATAATTCAACCTTTTTTTAATTTAGGAAAAAATATGAATAAATCTGAACTAGTTGCTAAAGTTGCAGTTGAAGCTGGCGTTAGCCAAGCAGAGGCTGCTCGTGTGCTTGATGCTATTACCAATACTATTGGTAATGAGCTTAAAAGCGGTGGTAATGTTGCGCTTGTAGGTTTCGGTACATTCCAAGTAACGGCAAAGGCTGCTCGTGCTGGCCGCAATCCATCAACAGGTGCTGCGATTGAAATTTCAGCCCGTAACGCGCCAACATTCAAGGCTGGTAAAACCTTGAAAGACAAAGTTAATTAATCTAAAATTAATTAGCTAATCTGGATTTGTGGTCGTGCGCTAACAGTTAGTGGGCTGAACGCAATTTAGATGTGTAGTAACAAATTAAAGTGCCCTTAATTCTACGAGTTAAGGGCATTTTAGTTTTTTCGTCCAAATCCCGCTAACTAATTAATATGGGCACGCGGCTACTTCGTATCAACAGACGGACTGGATGAGGAAATGGTCAGCGCGTACATCCTACACCAAGAGAAAGAAGATGACTGTTACAATCAAATGAAGTGAGGGGTATAGTCGCCTTCAGGCGGCTCTTGGGTTACCAGCGCCTTCGAGGCGTCCCAGCAATAAACCTCCAGCTTGGCTGGAGGTTATTTAATTTGTAGTGTTGGCCAAATGTTTTGCAAAATAATTTCTTGCCCAAGTGCATTGGGATGCAAACCATCGTCCTGCATTAGGCTGGGCTTAGTTGCAATATCTTGCAACATAAAAGGCAGTAATGTGATTTTGTGTTGTTGGCTTAGCTTGGTATATACCTGGCTGAAAGCTGCGGCATATTTTGGGCCATAATTAGGTGGAATTTTCATGCCGACCAGCAGCACTTTTGCCTTAGCTTTTTTGCTTAGAGTGATCATGGCGCTTAGGTTCTGAGACATTTCTTTAAGCGGTAACCCGCGCAGACCATCGTTTGCGCCCAACTCTAATATAATAATACTGGGCTTAAACTCGGCAAGGGCACTCGCTAGCCGACTCAGGCCGCCGCTGGTGGTTTCGCCACTGACGCTGGCGTTTATCACATCGTAATGATAATGTTTGGCGATGAGTTTATTTTGCAATAAGCTAGGCCAGCCTTGTTGTTGGGTAAGACCATACGCGGCTGATAAGCTATCACCGAATATCAAAATTTTTGGATTTTCTGCCATTGCTGGTAATACGCATGCAACGAAACCAAAACCCAGTAGACTAACTGCCAAGCATTTAAATCTTAATAAAAAGTGGGAAAGCATTGATGCAACACCTCTCTATGATTCAAGCACAAGACCTGAAATATGATTTTATTAGCCATGATAACCATATTCACATACTACAAGGCTTAAATTTAACCATAGCAGATGGTGAGCAAGTCGCCATTATCGGCAGTTCAGGCTCTGGTAAATCTACACTTTTAAGTTTGCTGGCAGGTTTGGATGTGCCGACTAGCGGCAGCATTCAAATTAAAAACAGCCCGTTCAGTTGTTTAGATGAAGACGGTAGGGCGTTGATCCGTGCGGCAAGCATGGGTTTTGTGTTCCAATCTTTTCAGTTATTGCCTTCACTTACTGCGCTAGAAAATGTGATGTTGCCGCTACAGCTAAAAAACCATCCCGACACCAAATCACTGAGTTTAGAGGCGCTCAATAAAGTAGGTTTGAGTGCGCGCGTACAACATTACCCCAAGCAATTATCTGGCGGCGAGCAACAGCGTGTTGCTATTGCCCGTGCTTTTGCAACGCAACCAGCCATTCTGTTTGCCGATGAACCTACTGGTAATTTGGATAACATCACTGGTCAAATGATTATAGAGCTGTTGTTTAATATGAACGCCGAGGCGGGCACCACTTTGGTGTTGGTGACACATGACATTTATTTAGCTAATCGTTGTCAGCGACAACTTAAGTTGGAAAATGGTGTGTTAACTGAGCTGACAGAATTCACTGGGCTGGCTAAGCCGTGAGTTTGCCGTTTAGATTAGCTTGGATGCAAACCTTGAGTTTGTGGCGTGCTGGTGCCCTGCGTGTATTGGTGTTTGCATTAGTGCTGGCTGTTACGGCAATTACGGCGGTTGGCTTTTTTACGCAACGTGTTGAAACTGCGCTTAATCAGCAGGGCGGTTTGTTGTTGGGCGGCGATATTGCACTACTCGCTGACCACGCGCTTGCGGATAAATTTGAAATAAGTGCCATTGCCCAAGGCATTGATACCGTTAAAACCTATGAGTTTGCCAGCATGGTGGTGTTTGGAGAAGCTAATCAACTGGCTGAAATCAAAGCAGTAGGGCAGAAATTCCCCTTACGTGGCGATTTGACTGTAGGTCAAACAATCAGTGAAGCTGGCAAAGTCATCAAGTCCGCTCCCAAGCTCGGCGAAGTTTGGTTAGAACCAAGACTCGCCACTTTACTGAGTTTAAAAGTCGGTGATGTTATTGAATTAGGTGAGCGGAAATTTAGCATAGGCGCAATTTTGCTACATGAGCCATCTCGTGGCGGCGATATGTTTAGCTTTGCACCACGCCTGATGATGAATGCGGCTGACTTGCCTTCTACCAAGCTTGTTCAGTACGGCAGTCGCGTTAAATATCAACTTTTACTGGCGGCTGAACCACAAAGAATCAACCAGTATTTTAAACAAACTAAACCGCAATTAGGCCGTGGCGAAAAGATAGAAGACGTGCGTAATGCACGCCCAGAAATTAAATTGGCTTTAGATAAAGCGCAGCAGTTTTTGGGTTTATCTGCAATGGTGAGTGTTATTTTGGCGATGGTGGCGATGCTGCTTTCTAGCCTGCCGTACATCAAACAAAGCCTTGATACTTTCGCCTTAATGCGCTGCTTTGGCGCCTCTAAAAATGTGGTATTACAAGTGCTCGCCATACAAACACTGATGATTGCATTTTTTAGTGCGCTGCTTGGTGTTGTGTTCGGTTTTATCGGCCAATTTGGATTAGCTAAGCTGGCGGGCAGCCTGTTTTTAGAAGTGCTTCCGCCAGCTTCTTTCAGCCCGATTTTTGTGGGGATTATCGCTAGCATCACCATGATGTTTGCCGTGGTATTACCGCACGCATGGCAAATGCGTAATTTAACCGCCATGAATATTTTGCGCCGCGAAACCATTAAGCAAGTCAGCTCTGCGCAAGCTAAATTTTTGCCAGCAGGCTTGGTGATGTGCGGCATGATTTTTTGGCAAGCGCATGATGCAAAGCTAGCGCTTTCTACCATTTTGGCATTGTTACTGCTCTGCGTTGCCATTGTTGGCTTTTCTTATGTGCTGCTTAGTTTAGTTAGTCGCTTATTTAATCTGACGCCGAGTAATCAGATACTAAATGATGTGAAATTAGGCGTGCTTGGGCTTAAGCACAGGTTTGGTTTATCTACCGTGCAAATGATGGGTTTTAGCATGGGCTTGATGGTGCTGATGCTGCTTGCCTTAATTCATGGCGATTTAATTCGCAACTGGCAAGCTTCCTTGCCATTAGACGCACCCAATCGCTTTGTGATTAACATTCAAGCGGCGCAAATTAAGGGTGTTAAGCAATTTTTTGAACAGCAACAGATTAACAATGCCAACATCTTTCCGATGGTGCGCGGTCGCTTAATCAGCAACAATGGTCAAAATATCAGCCAGACGCAGTGGCAAGACGAACGCGCCAAACATCTTGCCGAACGTGAGTTTAATTTATCTTGGGCGGCCACCATGCAAAGCGATAACAAACTGCTTTCAGGTCGTTGGTGGAAACCGCAAGAGCATGGCAAGCCGTATATTTCACTAGAGCAAGATTTAGCCAAAACGCTAGGTATTCAATTAGGCGATAAGCTTTTGTTTGATATTGCAGGCAGCCCATTAGCGCTGACCGTCACCAGCCTTAGAAAGGTCGATTGGGATACTATGCGTGCCAACTTTTTTGCGCTAACGCCACCAGGCGTGTTAGATCACTATGCCGCCAATTACATTAGCAGTTTTCATCTGCCTGTGGGTGCTGACGCACCGTTGAATCAACTGGTGCGCGAATATCCAAACTTGACCGTCATTGACATTGCCGCACTGCTACAGCAAGTGCGCGGTATTATGCAAAAAATGAGCAGCACCATAGAGTATGTATTTGCTTTTAGTCTCATTGCGGGTGTAGCCGTGCTGTATGCAGCACTGGTGGCAACCCAAGAAGAGCGCATTGCCGAAGCCACGCTTATGCGGGTATTTGGCGCATCTCGGCGGCAAGTTGGCGTTGCCTATGTGACTGAGTTTGCCTGCATTGGTTTGATTGCTGCGTTTGTGGCAGCGATTGCGGCTAACTTGCTGGCGTACTATTTGAGTGCGACTATTTTAAACATTCCTTTTAAATTAAATATTACGCTTGCGATTAGTACTATGTTGATTGCCGCCTTGGTTATTCCATTAGCTGCATGGTTGGGTTTACGTAGGTTTTTAAATGTTCCGGCAAGGCAGTTGCTTAACAGTATTTAAGAACCCTGTATTGATTATGTTGGTTGTATATAACCAATTGGTGGTTGTATACAACCAAATTCACAGTGTAAAATCTCAACTATAAAATCTAACATAATCTTACTCATTGATTCTAATCAGCAACTTTAAATTTCAAGTGATTGGAATACTTATTGCTCTCTAATTGTGATGTTTCAAATAAAAACCTTAGGAAATGACATGCCAAAAACATTACAAGCTCATACTTTAAAACCAAAATTAATTTTAGTCGCAATTCTAGCGGCTTATGCAATGCCGCAATCGGCGCTAGCTGAAAACCGAGCAGAAGCCTTAGAGCTTAGCAAAATTGAGGTGGTGGGTACAACACCTTTGCCTAGCATCGGCACCCCCATCAATCAAGTGCCATCCAATATCCAAACAGGATCTGCAAAAGACATTAGTCAACAAGAGTCACTAAACTTGGGTGAGTTTCTGGATAATAACCTGGGTTCGATCAACACCAGCAATAGCGTTGGTAACCCTTATCAAATGGATGTTTCTTATCGCGGTTTTACCGCATCACCAATATTAGGTTCGGCTGTTGGCATGTCTGTATTTTTAGATGGCGTACGTATTAACGAGCCATTTGGTGATATCGTGAACTGGGATTTAATTCCAACCAATGCTATAGCAAATATTAATCTCATTCCCGGTTCTAATCCACTATTTGGCCTAAATACACTTGGTGGTGCATTGTCTGTGCATACTAAAAGTGGCGCAGAGTTTCCAGGTATTTCTGTTACAGCCACTGGTGGTTCTTGGGGGCGTCGTGCTGTTGAGTTTGAAGCAGGCGGTGTCGATAAAGAAAAATCTCTCGATTATTTCGTAGCTGGAAACTTGTTTAAAGAAGATGGATGGCGGGATCATTCAAGTAGTGATGTTAAACAGATATTCGGCAAAGTGGGTTGGCAAAATGACACTAGCGATTTAGATTTATCAGTCGCTTTAGCTGATAACACGATGGAAGGTACACAATCACTGCCTTTGTCCATGCTGAGCAATCCTAAGCAGGCTTATACTTGGCCAGATTCAATTGAAAATAAACTGGCGATGGTTTCATTAAAAGGCAGCCATTTTTTGAGCGATGATAAGTTAATAGCTGGCAATATTTACTATAGAATGAGTGATGCTAAGAGTTTTAATAGTAATGCCCAGTCAATTACTGATGCGAGTAATGTGAGTTCTGCAACGAACCAAAATGGCTTTGGCGGTTCATTGCAATTTAGTTTGCTCGGTGATTTAGCTGGTCATAAAAATCAGTTCACAGTAGGGGCTTCGGCTGATTTCTCTCGGGTGAATTATAACCAAGATACGGTTTTAGCGAATTTGATTGATAGACAGACCGTTACTGACCCCTCAAATACACCACAGGGCAACGTCAGACTAAAAACAAATAGTGATTATTATGGCTTATATGCCACTGATAATTTCTCACTTAATGATCAATTGAATATGACGCTATCAGGTCGTTATAACATTGCAAAATTGGATTTATCAGGTAATAGTTCGTATGCAGATCCTACTGTTTCAAACCCCGTCTTTCCTATAGATTATCTTACGGGAGATTTAAATGGCAATCACGAGTACAAACGCTTTAATCCTGCTATTGGTTTTAATTATAATCCATCAAAAGATCTTGGCTTTTATGCTGGGTATGCTGAGGGCATGCGTGCACCAACGCCAGTGGAGCTTTCCTGTGCGAATCCTGAGCAGCCTTGCTCATTACCAACAGGGTTTAATTCTGACCCGGACTTGGCAATGGTGGTAACTAAAACTTGGGAAGGTGGTGTACGTGGCAAGTTGTCAAAAGATGTCGGTTGGAATGTGGGTGTTTACAATGCCGCGACCAGCAATGATATTCAGTTTATTGCGACTACTGGTGCGGCTATTGGCTATTTCCAGAATGTTGGAGAAACCGAGCGTAAAGGGCTTGAGTTTGGCTTGAATGGGAAATTCGATAAGCTGTTCTTGGCTGTAAATTATGGCTTTGTCGATGCAACTTATCAGTCCGACTTCGTAGCAGGCTCTGCCTCGAATAGCACAGCCATTGCATCGAATATCGACGTTGTTAAAGGCGATAGAATCCCAGGGATTGCAAGACAAACTCTTAAACTAAGGGTTACTTACGATATTACGCCAGCATGGAACGTCGGCAGTAATGTTATTTTTGCAAGTGGACAATATGCACATGGGGATGAGAATAATCAGGACGTAAATGGCATGATACCTGGCTATACAGTGATCAACTTAGATACACATTACGCTATTAACCAAAATTGGAAAGTGTTTGCCAAGGTTAATAATGTGTTTGATAAAGAGTATGCAACTTTTGGTCAACTTGGACAAAATATCTATACAGGGGCTGATGAGCAATTTCGCACTCCTTCAGGCCCACGTGCCGGCTGGATAGGTGTCACTTATCAGTTAGGTACAAAAAAATCTACATCGATTGATGCTGATTAGTTAGAGAAATGTATTGCAATCAGCCCACCTCATCACTAGCTATGTTTCCGCAGAAAGTACTTAAATGATGGTGAAGCAACCATCAAAGTTACTGATTGTAGAAGATGAAGTGTTGTTTGCACGCGCAGTGATGCGGCGTCTGCAAAAGGCTGGCTATGAGGTTGAACACGTCGAAAATCTACAGGATGCTCGGGCGATTACTAAGCAATTTTCACCTGATATTGTGTTGCTAGATATGCGCCTGCCTGACGGCAATGGTTTGGATTTGTTAGCAGAGTTCGTCGCTAAAAATGCCGCAGTGATTGTGATGACCGCACACGGTGAAATTAGCGATACGGTGAATGCCATTAAGCAAGGCGCGGTCGATTATCTAAAAAAACCTATAGACCTTGAAGAGTTATTGTTGTCTGTACAAAAAGCTGAAGCAGTGACGGTACAAAGTAATCGCTTGGGCTATTCGCGTCAGCGTAATGTACACGCTATAGATACTGTTGAAATGCTGGGCGACAGCGTTGCCATGCAAAGCGTAAAAGCGCAAATTAGGCGTATTTCTCAGTTGGTGGCTAGCGATACCGTACCGCCTACCGTGCTGATTAGCGGCGAGACTGGTACCGGTAAAGATGTCGCTGCGCGTTTGCTACATGCCTCATGCCCTAATCACGATCAATATAATGACAAGCCATTCGTACATATTGATTGCGCGTCATTACCTGTAGATTTAATGGAAAGTGAGTTATTTGGTCACGAGAAGGGCGCTTTTACAGGCGCTTTAGCGACGCGACCGGGTTTGATTGAGGCCGCAGAAGATGGCACACTTTTTTTAGATGAAATCGGCGAATTGCCTCTAGTCCTACAAGCCAAGTTGCTCAATGTACTTGAGCGTCGTATGGTGCGCAGATTAGGCTCAACTAAAGAACGCCCAGTGGCAGCACGTTTTATTGTCGCAACCAATCGTGATTTACATGAAATGTCACTGTCAGGCAGTTTTAGACAAGATCTATATTACCGATTGAATGTGATGAGTATTGTGATGCCACCTTTGCGCGAAAGGGACGGTGATACCATGCTGCTTGCGCAGCATTTCGCGATGCAAACAGCAAGGCGTTATGGGCTTGCCGCCAGCCCAGTATTTAGCGCAGGGGCGGTTGCTGTGATTACGGGCTACACTTGGCCAGGCAATGTGCGTGAGCTAAAGCATCAAGTTAGCCGCGCCATGCTGCTCTGCCATAATGGACAAATGACTGAGCTTGACTTAGCGCTACCCACGCAGCAGGCTAGTAAACAATTTGGCATTCAAGCTAACGCTAATCAAAGCCCGCCGCTGACCACACCACCTACGCTTGATGCTGCTGAAAAGGCGATTTTATTGCAAGTGCTGGCAGAGTCAAATGACAATGTTTCTGAAGCCGCACGCAAGCTAGGCATCACCCGTATGACCATGCGTTATCGTATGGATAAGCACCAAATAGGCCGTTATCTTGCCTTTTAAGCAAACAAATCATTTCACTTTTCCTTCAATAAATTTACCTTGTAGCAACCATTCATCAATGACGGCATAATCGCTGCATGGTATTATTCAGCCAACTAAAACTGGATGAATATCATGCAAATTGGAACCCCATTAAGCCCCAATGCCACTCGCGTTATGTTGCTCGGCAGCGGTGAACTCGGTAAAGAAGTGATTATTGCGCTGCAACGTTTGGGCGTTGAAGTGATTGCCGTTGATCGCTACAAAAATGCGCCTGGGCATCAGGTTGCCCATCGTGCCTACACCATTGATATGACAAATGATAAGGCCTTGCGTGATTTAATCGCGTTAGAAAGGCCGCATTTAATTGTGCCTGAGATCGAGGCGCTGAATACTAGCACGCTTGCCGACATTGAAGCTGCGGGCATTGCGACAGTCATTCCTACCGTCAAGGCCGTGCAATTGACTATGAACCGTGAAGGTATTCGTCGTTTGGCGGCAGAAGCGCTGAATTTACCAACTTCACCTTATGCCTTCGCTAGAAGTGAAGCCGACTTACAAGCCGCTATTGATGCTGGCATCGGTTATCCATGTTTTATCAAACCTACCATGTCATCTTCAGGCAAAGGTCAATCACGCATTACCGATGCCAGCGAAGTTAAAACTGCTTGGGATTATGCAGCAACTGGCGGTCGCGTTAATCAAGGCGTGGTGATTGTAGAAGGGCAGATTGATTTTGATTATGAAATCACTTTGCTGACTGTACGTGCTAAAAATGCATCAGGTGAAATTCAAACGTATTTTTGTGAGCCTATCGGTCATGTGCAAGAAAAAGGCGATTATGTCGAAAGCTGGCAACCCCAAGCCATGACCACTGTCGCATTAGTCGAATCTAAACGCATCGCAAAAGCCGTCACTGATAGCTTAGGTGGCCTAGGTTTGTTTGGCGTTGAGCTATTTATTAAAGGCGATTATGTTTGGTTTAGTGAAGTCAGCCCACGTCCGCATGATACAGGCATGGTGACCATGTGTAGCCAACGTTTTAGCGAATTTGATTTACATGCCCGCGCCATTTTAGGCTTGCCAGTTGATGTGAGTTTGCGTGAAGCTGGCGCAAGTGCAGTGATTTATGGTCAGCATGAATCACAGAATTTAATTTTTGACGGCGTTGATGCCGCTTTAGCTGTGCCTAATAGTGATATTCGTTTATTTGGCAAACCAGAATCATTTGTCAAACGACGCATGGGCGTGACTTTAGCCACAGGCAAAGATGTTACCGAAGCGCGTGAGCGTGCAAAATTGGCGGCTAGTTTAGTAAAACCTCGCATTGCTTAAAGATAAAAAGGTTCAGTCTTATGTTGGATAAAATAGAGGAAGCTGGTAGTAGCATAAGCACTTTTTTTGACTTGTTAGGCGGTGAAGCGCAAGGCACTATAAAAATTCGTAATTTAGTAGAATCCTTTTACGATATTATGGATAGCGACCCTAAAGCGGCGCCAATACGCGCCATGCATCAAGCCGATTTGAC
>CAINBI010000135.1 GCA_903846555.1 uncultured Pseudomonadota bacterium | reverse complement strand
TGAATAATAGCTCAGGTGGCGGGACTACCTTAGCCACAGTGGTCGTTTCCCATGGCTCAGTGAAGATTGATAGCATCGTGATGAGTAGCGGAATTATTACACCCATCTTAAGCGGCTTTAGTTTAAGTGCCGCCAGTGTCACCTTTGGCACGACTACGATGCCTATCATTACTGCCCCAACCTCAGCCAGTAGCGGTGCGATTAGCTATGCCGTCACCGGCGGCACGAGCACTACCAAAGCAGTCATTAGCAGCACTGGCGTGATTAGCGCTATCGGCAGTGTGGGAACCACCATCATTACCGCCACGCAGGCGGCTGATGGTAATTATGCCACAGCAAGTACGACAGCTACTTTAACGGTGACGACCACGCCAAGCTTTACTAACTTTGGCGCAATCAGTAAGACTTATGGTGATGCCGCCTTTGACTTAATTGCCCCAACCTCAGCCAGTAGCGGTGCCTTTACCTACACTAGCAGTAATCCATTAGTGGCCACCATCAGTGGTTCAACTGTAACGGTAGTGGGTGCAGGTACCTCAACTATCACTGCCACCCAAGAAGCTAATGGTAACTATGCCAAAGCAAATACGACAGCTACTTTAACGGTGAAGAAGGCCACGCCAATCTTAACTGACTTTTTACCAATCACTAAGACTCTTGTTGATACCCCTTTTAACTTAACTGCCCCAAAATCACCCAGTAGCGGTGGCTTTACCTACACCTACTCAATCGATAACGCTAATGGGAGGGCAGCGGCTACCGTCACTAGTCTAGGAAAAGTAACGATAGCGGCTTTAGGTAGCTCAACTATCACTGCCATCCAAGCAGTTGATGCTAACTATCTCACAGCAAAGACGACAGCTAAAATAACGGTGACGTTGGCCACACCAATCATAACTAACTTTCCCTCAATCAGTAAGGATCTTTTTGATCCCCTCTTTAACATAACTGACCCAAAATCAACCAGTGATTATGGCTTTCAGTTCACAAGCAGTAATAAAGCAGTGGCCATCATCAGTGGTCACGAGGTAAGGATAAAGGGTGTAGGTACTACAACTATCACTGCCTACCAAGAAGCTTTTGGTAATTATACCGATGGAAGTATTACAGCTACTATAACGGTGAATAGGGCTCCTATCACCACTCTGGACAGTGGCGGCCTTACTTGGACACGCAACAACCGCACTGCAGGCCTAAGTCTTGGGCTTCCAGGTACTGCTGACTGGGCTACCGCCAACGCCACTTGTAATACATTAACACTTGATGGATTCTCATGGCGCCTGCCTACCCATGCTGAATTAACAGCACTGTATGCCGCCGGCACTGGACCGCTTACTGCCGCAGGCTGGATTATGCACTCCGTCTGGTCGTCTAACATCTACACATATAATTCTCACAACGTCTTCAACTTTTCCACTGGCCCCACCCCCTTCCCCTTCCCCGCCGACTACGGCGTGGACGTCGGTTTCTATCACGTGTCGTGTGTTCACCCTTGATTCGGCCCAGTGATATTTGGAATCCGTTCGCATTGAGCTTGTCGAAATGTGATCGGATTCAACGCCTTTTACAGGCTCGGGCCGAACGGTTAAATAAATCAGCAATTCCCTAACATATTGTTTTCTAATAAAACGAGATTCTGTGTTTGGTCGCATAGACTGGGTGTGTGAGGTATAATTTCGGTTTTAGATTTTAGCTACCATTTAACCCATGCCAATATACGATTTTCAATGTAGCAGTTGCGGTCATAAAGCCGAAGTGATGCGCAAAATCAGCGCGGCCAGTGTCGATTTCTGTCCAGAATGTGGGGCTGAAGCTTTTAGCAAACAATTATCTGCACCTAGTTTTCAGCTCAGTGGCAGCGGTTGGTACGCCACGGACTTTAAAAATGGCGGTAGTAAATCGCCTAACCAAAGTGGCGCAAGTAAAACCGAAGCCAGTAAAACCGAATCCAGTAAAACCGAAGCCAATAAAGCTGAGTCGAGTAAATCCGAACCAAGCAAATCGGAAGGTAGCACCGAAAAAAAGCCTGATGCAGCTCCTTCGCCAGCAAGTTGTGCGACGGGATGCGCTTGTCATTAGTTTTTAGCCAGACTTCCCTTAACATTTAATCTACTTCATTTAAACTACGTCATTTAAACCACGCCATTTAACGCCATGAAAAAATACTTTATTACAGGTTTGTTAGTGTTAGTGCCTTTGTTTATTACCGTGTGGGTGCTTACAAGCCTCATCGCGACGATGGATCAAAGTTTGCTGCTCTTGCCCGTAGCATGGCGTCCTAAAGCGCAGTTGGGGTTAGATATTCCCGGCGTGGGCGCGTTGCTTACGCTACTCATTATTTTTGTTACAGGTTTAATTGCGACTAATTTCTTTGGTAAAAAATTGATTATTCTGTGGGAACACATGCTGGCGCGCGTGCCAGTGGTAAAGTCCATTTACGCCAGCGTCAAGCAAGTGTCAGACACCTTATTTTCAGATTCTGGCAATGCGTTTCGTCGTGCAGTATTGGTGCAGTTTCCGCGTCAAGGTACATGGACCATTGCCTTTGTCACTGGACAGCCTGGCGGCGATGTAGCGAATCATCTGCAAGGCGATTTCATTAGTGTTTATGTGCCAACCACGCCAAACCCAACGGGGGGCTATTTTTTGATGTTACTTCGCGCTGATGTTATTGAGCTTGATATGAGCGTGGATGAAGCGCTGAAATATATTATTAGTATGGGCGTTGTCGCGCCACCAGAAAAAGTAAAAGCAAAGCTACTGACAGCAGATTAGCCAAAACCAATTTAAAACGACACACCAAACCATTTAATTTTAACCGACTATTTAACAAGACATTTACATTATGCGTACACATTACTGCGGCCATTTAAACCGCGAACACATCGGCCAAACTGTTACTTTATGTGGTTGGGCGCATCGTCGCCGTGACCATGGCGGCGTTATTTTTATCGACTTGCGTGACCGTGAAGGTATGGCGCAAATTGTGATTAACCCAGATGCACAAGCTGCGTTTGCCATTGCTGAATCTGTGCGTAGTGAATATGTACTTAAAGTAACCTGTATAGTAAACGCCCGCCCAGACGGGGCAGTGAACGCTAACTTAGCGACGGGTGAAGTGGAAATGATGGCCACTGAGATCGAGATTCTCAATGCCTCATTAACGCCACCGTTTCAGTTGGATGATGAAAACTTAACCGAAACTGTACGCCTACAACATCGGTACATTGATTTACGTCGCCCAGCGATGCAAAAGAATATGATGTTGCGCTATCGCGTGGCTAAAACCCTGCGCGATTATTTAGATACCAGCGGTTTTATTGAAATTGAAACGCCAATGCTAACGCGCTCAACGCCTGAAGGCGCGCGTGATTATTTAGTGCCTAGCCGTGTGCATGCGGGCCAGTTCTTCGCATTGCCGCAATCACCGCAATTGTTCAAACAATTGTTGATGGTGTCTGGTTTTGACCGTTATTTCCAAATCACTAAATGCTTCCGTGATGAAGATTTACGTGCAGATCGTCAGCCAGAGTTTACCCAAGTCGACATTGAAACCTCATTTATGACTGAAAATCAGATCATGGATCTGGTGGAAGAAATGATCCGTCAAATGTTGAAGTCAGTGCAAAACGTAGACTTGCCAGCGGCATTCCCACGTATGTCATTTCACGAAGCGATGACCCGTTACGGTTCAGATAAACCGGATATGCGCGTAACCTTAGAAATCACCGAGCTTTCAGATGTGATGAAAGATGTCGATTTTAAAGTGTTCGCAGGCGCGGCTAATATGGCTGGTGGCCGTGTTGCGGCTTTACGCGTACCTGGTGGCGCGGCAATTGCCCGTAGCGAAATTGATACTTACACCGATTTTGTAAAAATCTACGGTGCTAAAGGTTTGGCTTATATCAAAATTAACGATGTGACTCAATTGAACGAAGAAGGTCTACAAAGCCCTATCGTTAAAAATATACATGTGACTGCCTTGCAAGCGATTATTGATCGCACAGGCGCACAAAATGGCGACATTATTTTCTTTGGTGCAGATAAAACCAAAGTAGTGAACGAAGCGCTAGGCGCATTACGCCTTAAAGTCGGTCATGATAAAGGCCATGTAGATGGTCGCGCATGGGCGCCATTGTGGGTGGTAGATTTTCCAATGTTTGAGCACGATGAAGAAAATGATCGCTGGGCAGCATTGCATCACCCATTCACGGCGCCAAAAGACGGTCACGAAGATTTGCTGGTGACTAACCCAGGTGCTGCGCTTTCAAAAGCCTACGACATGGTGTTGAACGGCTGGGAAGTAGGCGGCGGTTCTGTGCGTATCCACAAACAAGACATTCAATCTAAAGTATTCGATGCACTTAAAATCAGCGTCGATGAAGCCCAAGAGAAATTCGGCTTCTTGCTAGATGCCTTGCAATACGGCGCACCGCCACACGGCGGCCTAGCCTTCGGTTTAGACCGTTTGGTAACGTTGATGACAGGCGCAGAATCTATCCGTGACGTGATTGCCTTCCCTAAAACGCAGCGTGTGCAGTGCTTGATGACGAACGCGCCGAATGAGGTGGATGAGAAGCAATTGCGTGAGCTGCATATTAGAGTTCGTACTCCGAACTCCGTTGCTTAGGGTATTTGATTATGCAATCAACAAATGTTTTAGTTGCGATAAAAAACCTTTACCACATCAAAGATAGAACTTTGTCTCTTGGCAAAAACAACTCTAGAAACAGAGTAAATAGCGTGGGAGAGTCTTTAGAAGAGTTTATCAAGGACTTGTTTTGCAATTCCTTAAGTGAAACTCAGGATAAACATAAAATTCATGCAGAGTTCTTCTCCTACCTTGGTGCTAAGAATAGCCCGCCAGACATTATTTTAAAAAATAGTGACGCTATTGAAGTAAATAAAATTGAGAGTCTAAATGCAAATATTATGCTTTATAGCTCGCATCCTAATGACAAGCTGTATTCAGACAGTACGCTAATTCAAGAGGATTGTAGAAATTGTGAAGATTGGGATGTTAAAGATTTTATGTATGCTGTGGGTGTTGTTAATGGTGATAAATTATTGTCTTTATGGTTTGTTTATGGAGATTGCTATTTTGCCACACAGCAGTTTTACAAAAACTTGACGAATCCACCTGCGGATGTACTAAATATAACCACCTTTAACGTTGCCAGATACTGCTATGTCAAACATCCAAGTCACCTAGTTAAACATGTCGAGCTTTTCAATCGAGAAAGTTTAATCAATGTGCTGATGTTAAAAGAAAAGTATTTATCATTACCTATTGAAGATAGAGACTCTATAGAAATGTCGGAGGATAAGGGTTACTTTGTAAAGGATTGTCTAATCCATTCGCCAAATAACCCCGCCATTATGTTGGATGCAAAATTCATTTCGTATCAACCCATTCAATGATTAGATTCCAATTATTTCCGCGCTCAAAAGGTATTTCAAAAGAAGTGCGCGCTATTGTTGAATGTTTTGAGCTAGAAGATGACAGGGTGAAGTCACCAGAAAATAATTTATCTAGCAATGAAGTATTGGCGGCTGTCCGCCCACATTTAGAAAAAATTAACTTTGTGGTTGAAACGGGCAAGAGTGCGAGTAGTAAAATCAATGTGCCCGTGCTATTTGGCTTTAATAACCGTATTGACAAGTCTTTTAATGCCGATGCAATAAGTCAAAATGGTAAAATCGTGATTGAAGTTGAGGCTGGTAGAGCTACGGAAAACAACCAGTTTCTTAAGGATATTTTCCAAGCTTGTATGATGTGTGAAGTTGAAACACTTGTAATAGCAGTGCGTAACGAGTACAGAGGGCATAAGGATTTTGAAATTGTGCATACTTTTTTAGAAACGCTCTATATTTCAAATCGCATTCATCTACCTTTAAGTGAGATTGTTTTAATTGGTTATTAGGTTGGCTCATAAGAGTGAAGTACGCTACGCTATTATCGCTCGGCTTGCATAATGATTGAAAAAAGGATGTGTAAACAACAATGCCAACCGTTTTGAGAATAGGCACTTTTCGATTTTTCTTCTACGCTAACGAAGGGCAAGAACCCGTGCATATTCATGTGCAAGCAGATAATAGACTTGCTAAATTTTGGCTGTAGCCGGTCAATTTAGCGAGTAGTAAAGGATTTAATGCAAAAGAACTAAATTAACTATTAGGTTTAGTTCGTGAACATGAAGTTTTATTTTTGGAGGCATGGGATGACTTCTTTAACATTAAACGCTGAACCAATTGCGCTATCTGTAGAAACTTCTGACAGCGATTTGGTTGTGAGATTAACCGATGGGCGCGTGCTTTCTGCGCCTTTGGTGTGGTTTCCACGGTTGAATAATGCTTCGCCAGAAAAGCGGCATGTATATGAATTAATGGGTAATGGCGCGGGTATTCACTGGCCAGAGTTAGATGAAGATATTAGTGTAATAGGCTTGCTCGCCGGTATCCCGTCTGTAGAGTATCAGGCAAATAGACGGTAGCTAGCGTGGGGCACATGCGCTGCTGTCGCCCCAGCAATGACTGTACTTAAAATAAAATGCTAAACCAATGCCAATCAAATCCCTAATCCGCACCATCCCGCATTACCCCAAGCCGGGCATCCAGTTCCGCGACATTACTACTTTGTTGAAAGACGCCATCGGCTTTCGCATGGTCATAGATGCACTCGCCCATCATTACACCAATCAAAAAATAGATAAAATCGCAGGCATAGAAGCGCGTGGTTTTATCATCGGCGCAGCGTTGGCGTATAAGCTGGGCGTGGGTTTTGTGCTGGTTCGCAAGTCGGGTAAATTGCCTGCTGAAACGCTAGGCCATGATTACGCCTTGGAATATGGCACTGACCGTGTGGAAATTCATACCAATGCGATTGCAACAGGTGAGCAAGTGTTGCTGGTGGATGATGTAATTGCCACCGGTGGCACGGCAGAAGCTACGGCAGTGCTGATTCAAAAGCTGGGTGGGGTTGTGATGGGCTGTGCATTTGTGATTGATTTGCCAGATTTAGGTGGCGCTGAACGCTTAATTAAAGCTGGCCTTAAACCTTTTTCATTGTGCGAGTTTGATGGCGAGTAATGTTTCCATCATAATATTGCGCTAAAAACAGATGCACCGATGAGGCGCTCGAGGACAGGCTCTGCGAGCCAATAGGGACGGGCCTCCCAGAGCATCTGTTTTGATGTTATTTTAGGTGTTTTCTCGTTATTGTTTCACTAGCTTGCGAAAGTTTACTAAACTAAAGGTTGCTTAATCATTATGCCAGTCACCGAAATTAACCATTACAACCTCCGTGCGCCGCGTGACGTGATGCATGTGTTAAAAGATTTTTACTGTAATATTGTCGGCCTAAAAGAAGGCCCACGCGCTGGCTTTAGCAGCTACGGATTTTGGTTGTACATCGGTAATAATGATGTGTTGCACCTTGCCGAATATCGAGGCGAGGGCGTGCCGCTGACTAACGTCACCACAACATTCGACCATGTGTCGTTTAGCTGTACCGATATGCCGGCGATGGAGGCGCATCTCAAAGCCAATAATATTGCTTATACTACGCGCGATATAGCTCTTATCAACGTCAAACAGATTAACTTTAAAGACCCCGTGGGCAATGGCATTGAGCTTAATTTTAATATATGATTGTTGTGTAGCAGTTGTCGTAGGCAAGTGCTAGCGGTAAACTAAAATAGCTTTATGTAGTCTAATAGCCAAGAGATTTTAATGTTGGATAGTTTAAATAATAAGAGACCTTTGCCCGAGCGCATTTAAACCCAAAAACCTATCAACACTGTCATTCCCGCGAAGGCGGGAATCCAGTCAAGTTGTTGATTCGCCTAGATTCCCGCCTACGCGGGAATGACGATAATTGGGGGAGTTTATATTAAATCGCGGCTAATTTAGCTTCGTGCAAAGGCCTCAATAAAATTGGTAATGCAGACATTTAAAGATTTGGAGAATGTATGAAATTGCATAGGTTTATTGCAAGAGCTCTTATCGGCGCAGGTTTGTTCAGTATGATTACTAGTAACGTTTTTGCCGAGCCAGACCCTAAAATTTGGCCCGTAGTGAAAGAGGCATTTTTCGCGCAACGTGATATTCAAGAAGCCGATTTCATGAAAATTGAAGCACCACGTCGTGCAGAAAGTGGTGCGCAAGTGCCTATTAGTTATAGTATTGATAATGCCGCAGCCAAGGGCGTGGTGATTAAAAAGTTGTATGCAATCGTCGATGCCAACCCAATTCCGCTGACAGCGACTTACCATTTAACTGACATGCTCGGTAACTTTCAAATGTCTACCCGTGTGCGTTTTGAAACCGACTCATTTGTACATATTATTGGCGAAACTGCCGATGGTAAACTGTACATGGCTAGCCGCGAGATTCGTGCAGCGGGCGGTTGCGGCGGTACGGTAGATGGTGACGATGCAGCCATTCGCGTAGCGGCTGGTAAAATCAAATTGAAAGTGGAAGAGCCAGTTAAGGTGGGTAGTGCGACACCGACTATTTTTAATATCCGCCACCCGATGCGCACTGGCTTGCAACGTGATTTAGTCTCACAAGGCTATGTGCCAGCGTTCTATATTAATAAAGCCAGCTTTACTTTTAATGGCAAACCAGTGATGACGATAGATGTCGGCGTTGGCACCAGTGAAGACCCTTATTTTAAATTTAACTTTGTGCCAGATGCGCTAGGTAAATTAGAAGTGAAAGCTACGGATAACGAGGGTAAAGCCTTTGTTCAGCAGGTAGAAGTAAAAGGTTAAGCTTTAATTTAGCAAGCCCAAATTTAGCAAGTCAAAGGTCTGCGTTCGGAGGCATTTTTTATATGCGGCGGTGCTAAAATAACCCCAACAAGCCGTCATTCTTCGCTGCGCTCAGAATGACGGTGACTTTATATTTTGGAGTGATCATGAAAAGCTATCGTAAAGAACTATGGTTTAACCCACCCACCCGCGTTGCGTTTATTCGCATTACCGAACAGGTAAACGAATGTTTGCGTGAAAGCGGCGTCAAGGAGGGCTTGGTGTTAATCAACGCCATGCATATTACCGCCAGTGTGTTTATTAACGATGACGAGCGCGGCTTGCACCACGATTACACGCAGTGGTTAGAAAAGCTTGCACCGCATGAGCCTGTCAGCAGTTATCGGCACAATGATACTGGTGAAGATAATGCCGATGCTCACATGAAACGCCAATTGATGGGGCGTGAAGTAGTGGTGGCGATTACTGAAGGTAAGCTAGATTTTGGTCCGTGGGAGCAGATCTTTTACGGCGAATTTGATGGCCGTCGTAAAAAACGTGTGCTGGTTAAAATTATTGGCGATTAACTGATACATATCAAAGCTGGCTGGCCAGCTATTTGATATTCTTCGCACCATTTTTCTAAGAAGTTTTTTAAGAATTTTTCTAGCCATTTGGCTTGGGTTCTTGAAATTACGAGTTTTCAAAATATTGGTGATGAAGATGAATAGCCCAGAACTTTTAGCTCCAGCCGGCGACCTAGACCGTATGCGTACCGCGTTTGATTATGGTGCTGATGCGATATATGCAGGTCAGCCGCGTTACAGTTTGCGTGCGCGTAATAATGATTTCACAATGGCAAACCTCGAAATCGGCATCAACGAGGCGCACGCTCGCGCTAAAAAATTCTTTGTAGCGAGCAATATTTCGCCGCATAACGCCAAGGTGAAAACCTATATGGCTGACATGGCACCAGTCATTGCCATGCAACCAGATGCGCTGATTATGTCTGACCCAGGACTGATTATGATGGTGCGCGAAAAATGGCCAGATATGCCGGTGCATCTTTCAGTGCAAGCCAATACGGTGAACTTTGCTACAGTGAGGTTTTGGCAGTCTATGGGTTTAAAGCGTGTGATTTTATCGCGTGAATTGTCGTTGGATGAAATCGAAGAAATTCGCCAGCTTTGCCCAGAAATTGAGTTGGAAGTATTTGTTCACGGCGCATTGTGCATTGCTTATTCTGGACGCTGCTTGCTTTCGGGCTATTTTAACCAGCGCGACCCCAACCAAGGCACTTGTACCAATAGTTGTCGTTGGGATTACAAAGTACATGATGCCAAAGAAGATGCCACAGGCGTGATTCGTTTAGAGGCGTTTGACTTTCAAGCCGAGATGGGAAAATCCAGCCTTTCTGGTTGCGGCAGTTTACCGCGCCATCCGTTGGCCGATAACGTGTATCTCATTGAAGAAAAAGGTCGTCCCGGTGAATTGCTGCCAATAATGGAGGATGAACACGGCACCTATATTATGAACAGCAAAGATCTACGCGCCATTGAACACGTAGAGCGCTTGGTTAAAATGGGTGTGCATTCGCTAAAAATTGAAGGTCGCACAAAGTCACGTTATTACGTGGCGCGCACTTGCCAAAACTATCGTAAAGCCATTGATGATGCGGTTGCTGGCCGCCCCTTTGATTGGAATTTGCTGAGTGATTTAGAAAATCTAGCTAACCGTGGTTATACCGATGGCTTTTATCAGCGCCACCACACGGCAGAGCATCAAAATTATAAGCAAGGTTATTCCATTTCAAACCGTAGTTTATACGTGGGTGATGTGGTGGCTTATGATGCCAAAACAGGCTTGGCGGATATTGAAGCGCGCAACAAATTTGGCGTGGGTGATAGACTGCAAATTATTCATCCATCAGGCAATTCGGAGATTGTAGTGGCGCATTTGTTCAATAAAAAAGGCGAGAATGTACAGGAAGCTTCTGGTAGCGGCCATTTTGTGCGCTTACCGATTGCAGCAGAAGATTTAAGTAACGCGATGGTGGCTAGGTATTTGTAATTTATATCGCTAGTGAAAGTTAAAAGCCAAATTATTTAACCCGTCAAAGTGTTTGGCAAATAAAAAAGAGAGCAATTGCTCTCTTTATTTATTGTGCATCATTTAAACAAGCTACTTGTTCATTACCTAGATTGTTACTTCAAAGCCAAAACGCATTTCTATTGCTGCTGGTGTAGTCAGCCAAGATGACAACTTGGTGAGATTTTTGATTTCATATACACAACACCGTCATAATGACTAGCTTTTAATATAGCTTTCTAATTGCTGAATCAGATCATGTTGATACGCAATGGTTTCTTTCACTAAATCACCAATTGAAAGTATGCCGATGACTTTGTTGTTATCCACAATAGGCAAGTGGCGAATACGCTTATCAGACATAATAGCCATCGCATATTCTACCGTATCCTCTGGTTTTGCGGTTAATACTTTATCTGTCATGACCTCGCTAATCTGTGTGGTTTTTGAAGATTTACCTTTAAGAATAACCTCGCGGGCATAGTCTCGCTCTGAAAAAATACCGACCAATTGTTCGCCTTGAAGTACTACCAAAGCACCAATTTTATATTCAGCCAATACCACCAAAGCATCAAATACTGGGCGATGCGGGGCAATAGAAATGACCTCTTTATATTTTTTGCTATTTAGTAATTGTTGTAATGTTTTCATCAGATTTCTCCTAGCGATTAGCGTATTTAAATATACACCAATAATTATTTTAGACAAAATATTGTAGAGAATATGATTGAAGCTATTGACATAGTTAGTTAGCTAATTATAATGCACCTAATCATGTTGCAATTAAGAGATCTCCCTACCGCTGAAGTGCTAGACCAATTTGCCGAACGCTATCCCGATGCGGATGTAACGGCGGTGTCTAGTTTTCTTCAGTTACTGCGCGTCGCTACTGATTTATCGATAGCGCTGGACACCTGTTTGAGTAAGCATGGTTTGTTGCAAGGGCGTTGGTGGGTGTTGATTTTGCTAATGCGCGAAGCAAGCAAAGTTTCCACGCCTTCAATTTTGGCGGATAAAGCCGGCGTTTCACGCGCTACGATGACAGGTTTGATTGATGGTTTAGAGCAAAATGGCTTGGTGGAGCGAGTGTTTGCACAAGATGATAGGCGCAGTGTTTTAATACACTTAACCGAGTCTGGACAAGCCAAGCTGGATGCCGTGATGCCTGATTATTACCGTCGATTAAGGTTGTGTATGCAGGCTTTAGATGAAGAAAAACGCGCACAATTGCAGCAGATATTAGGTTTAATCAATCTGGGGATTCCAGCCTTAATTTAACCTGTCATTAATCAATTTTTTAATTTTAAATGAAAGAGCCAAAATATGTCAGTTATTAAAACGCAAATCGCAGCCATCAATGCCGCATTCGATCAGGCTTTTAACTCAAAAAATGTAGAAGCTATTGCTCAGCTTTATGATGTAAACGCAGTTGTTATGCCAGCACCAGCAGGCGAGCCAGTGGTAGGTGTTTCAGCCATTCAAACATTTTTTGCGGGCTTAATTGCCGCAGGCGTAATTGAACATCAATTAACGCTAGCGGATGCAGTGGAAGACGGGAATTTAGCCTATCAGCGCGGCAATTGGGCGGGTGCAATGGTCGATGCCAGCGGTGTAAAGCAAACTTTTGGCGGCAACGTGCATCTGGTTTACCGCAAACAGGCTGATGGTGGTTGGAAAGCGCTTACTCATATTTGGAACTAAACTGGACATTTAATTCACTTTTTACTTAGCCAGCAACATATTTGACAGGGCTTTAAATATGCTGAATAACAAAAAACACACCATTCGTGCCTTTGCAGCATTATTGGCACTTACTGTAATCTGGGGCTATAACTGGGTAGTGATGAAAATTGCGCTGCAATATGCTGGTGTTTTTCAATTCATTGCCTTGCGTATCACCATCGGAGCCATTTGTTTATTTGTCGTTGTTTTAGCCTTACGCAAGCCAATTAAAATCAAGCATATCGGTAGCTTGGTTTTATTAGGTTTATTGCAGTCCAGCGGCTTTACCGGGCTGTTGATGTGGGCTTTGGTAGAAGGTGGTGCAGGCAAAACGTCAGTACTCACTTACACTATGCCGTTCTGGGTAATGGTGTTGGCTTGGCCGTTGTTAGGTGAAAAAATCAGCGGCTTGCAATGGCCAGCCGCTATTCTTTCTGCGATGGGCGTGCTGTTTATTTTAGATCCGCTACATTTAGGCACTGATGGTTTCAGCATGATGTTGGCGGTGTTGTCTGGCGTTAGCTGGGCTTTATCAGTCATTGTGGCTAAAAAGTTGCATCAACGTGCGCCAGATTTAGATTTACTGACACTCACCGCATGGCAAATGTTATTCGGCGCAATTCCGATTGTGATTGCCGCCATATTGATACCAGTACCGACCATACAATGGACACCGTACTTTATTGGCGCCGTGATATTTAACGCGGTATTTTGCAACGCTTTAGCGTGGTTGTTATGGCTTTATGCCTTGCAACGATTGAGCGCAGGTATCGCCAGCATGGCAACTTTATTGGCGCCTGTCATCGCGGTGGTGGCGGCATGGTTGCAACTCAATGAGATACCAAGCGCCACTGAACTCATCGGCATGTTGCTTATTTTAATGTCATTAGTCATTATTTCTATTATTAGCATACGCAAACATAAGGTTATAGATTCTGCAATGGGGCAAGATTAAATGGATTGTTCTACCCCACCCCGAAAATCCCCATTGAAAGCCATCCATACATAAGTTGAATGCAGTAGATAATGCAGTGGTTGTATAGTCTAGCTATACGGTGTTATAATTTTGTATGATTAAAAACTTTCGTCATAAAGGCTTGGAGCAGTTTTTTAACACAGGCAACAAGTCAGGCATTCAACCACATCATGCTATTAAGCTTAAAGTGCAACTCACCGCCATGCATGCGGCAGAGTCCCTAGATGATTTAAGAGCGCCTGTTTCATGGCGACTACACCAGCTAAGCGGCGACCTTGCCGATTTCTGGTCGCTCACAGTTAATGGTAATTGGCGCATCATTTTTAAGTTTGATGATAATGATATTGAACTTGTGGATTATTTAGATTATCACTAAGGATAGTGATAAACCTAAGATTAGGATAAAAAATGGAAATGCATACACCCGCACACCCTGGTGAGGTATTAAGAGAATACCTACCAGAAAACTTAACTATTACAGACGCATCGAAGCACCTTGGTGTTACTCGCGTAGCTTTATCACGAATATTGAATTGCAAAGCAGGCATTAGCGCAGAGATGGATCTACTTTTGTCAGATGCGCTAGGCACTTCAGCAGGCTTTTGGTCACACCTACAAGTGCAATATGATATTTGGCAAGCGAAACAGAGATGCCGCCACATTGCACGATTTCCTCAGGCAACTTAAATGAGTGCGCCTACCCAGCTGATTACTCTTTAATTGCTTCTACTGGAATAGTGATGGTCACTTCATCGCCTACATAAGGCGCATGTTTACCCATATTGAAGTCGGTGCGCTTAACCACCGTGGTTGCATTAGCCCCGCAAGCCTCTTTTTTCATCATAGGATGAGGCATACATAAAAATGACGTAACACTCAGCGTAACTGGCCTACTCACGCCCTTTAGTGTTAGCACACCATCAATCGTGCTCACTTTATCGCCATCAAAATTAACTTTGTTGGAAGTGAATGTCGCAGTTGGGAATTTGGTAGTATTTAAAAAATCTTCAGCTTGAATGTGTTCGTTAAAAAGCGCATATCCTGTGTTTACCGAGGTGGTGTCAATCACCACATTCACTGAGCCGCTTTTAGTCGCACGATCAAGCACGATTTTTCCAGAAGCTTTATCGAAGCGGCTTAGTTGCGTTGAATAACCAAAATGGCTATATGAAAAACGTGGCAAAGTGTGATTGCCATCAACAATGTAAGTCTCAGGTGCTGCCAGTGCTGCGTTAGACATACAAGCGACAATCGCTAAAAATCCTAATCTTTTCATGGCTTATTTCCTTTAATCAAGTATCAATTGAGATCAGTCTCAATGCCTAGCCATGCACTTTATACGCAATGTAATAAGAGATAAATGCTATACAATTAAACTTATTGTATTGGAAATTGAAACAATGGACCGATTTGTAGAAATGGAAGCATTTAATGCGGTGGTTGATTCGGGTAGCTTTGTAAAGGCCGCAGATCATTTAGGGTCATCCAAAGCGGCAATTTCCAGATACATCTCAGATTTAGAAGCCCGATTGGGCGTTAGGTTGCTGCACAGAACCACAAGAAAACTATCATTAACCGATGAGGGCCAAGTGTTTTTTTTACGCAGCAAAGAACTGCTTTTAGAATTAAACAATGCTGAACTTGAGATCACCTCAAGAAACGTCACCGCCAGCGGGCTAATTAGAATTAATGCCCCTGTTACCTTTGGCATCAAACATTTGTCGCCGCTATGGGCACAGTTTTTAACTAATTATCCTGAGGTGAAACTAGATATTACATTGGCCGATCTAGTGGTGGATTTGGTTGAAGAAGGCTACGATATTGCCATAAGAATCGCCACGCTTCCAAGCTCCACCTTAATTAGCAAACGATTAGGCTCAACGCGACTGATCTTGTGCGCATCCCCGCAATATTTAAAAAAATATGGCACACCACAGCATCCCGCAGAGTTAGCGCAGCATTCAACCATTTCTTATAGCTACTTCTCGACAAAAGATGAATGGTATTTTGATGGCCCCGAAGGTAAGGTCAGCGTTAAGACCAATCCGCGCATTCACTCAAACAATGGCGACACATGCAGAGCTGCAGCATTAGAAGGCCTAGGCATCATCTTGCAACCCAGCTTTTTAATCAACGAAGACATTCAAGCAGGCGCGCTCATTGAGTTAATGCCTGAATATCGATCTATTGAATTGGGTATTTATGCAGTTTATGCATCACGAAAGCATTTGGCCCCCAAAATAAGAGCATTGATTGATTTTTTGGCTGAGAATATTAGGTAATCATAATCGTAAGTTCAAACCAAAACTTCATCCTGCCAACTCATGTTATAGCACGCTGAATTTTTGTAAGCATTACCCGTATTGTGAGTACCGATTGTGGAAACTGGTGCTCGTGCTATGATTCATTTGGGCAGGTTTTGATCATCCGATAGAAGCCATTCCTAGCCATATTTGGCATCACCTGTCTATTTTTAAGCCTTCAAGGTAGTAACGAATTTAGCTTGAGGCGTGGCTTTACAAGTACCTCAAAAATTTAAGGATAAAAGTATGCCGTTGAATTTCAATTTAATCAAAACAGCTGTAATAGCCTTTGTGGGTTTAACTGTTCTGTTCTGGCTTTGGCCAATTCGCAGTGTGCCTACCGGTAGCCGAGGCGTAGTCACTGTCGGAGGGGCTATTCGTGGCATTGAGAGTGAAGGATTTATGTTTGTGGCGCCGTGGCAGACATTAAGTATTTTTAACATTCGTGCTGAAGCGGCTGATGTAGAGAATGCTGAGGGAAGCACGAGTGATACTCAACCAGTACGCGTTAGTCTGACTGTTCGCTATAGCATTAAGCCAGACAAAGTGGCTGAAGTGTTTGAAAAATATAGCCATGACGGTAATTTGCAGTCTTATGTACAAACGGCTACTCAAGAAGTATTTAAAGCGATTACAAGTCGCTATAGCGCACCAGACTTGATTGGGAAGCGCTCCGCTGTGTCAGCAGACATTACTGAGGCACTTCGCAAGAAGCTTGATGTTTATGGTGCGCAAGTGATCAACGTTGATATGCGTAACTTTTCCTTCTCGCCTGATTATATGGCGGCTATTAGTGCAAAAGTGACTCAAGAACAGTTGCGATTAGGTGCTGAAAACAAGCTCAAAACCGTTGAATCAGAACAAAAGCAAAAGGTAGCCGTTGCTGAAGCAGAGGCGACGGCATTAAAGGCGCAGGCAGACGGTGAGGCTTACCAAATACTCAAGCTGGCCACCGCACAAGCCGATGCTTTGAAAGTGCAAAATGCTGCCTTAGCACAGAATAAAGATGTACTTGAATTGCGTCGAATTGAAGTTGAAAAAGCTAAAGCCGACAAGTGGAATGGGCAGTTGCCAACCTCAGTATATGCCAGTGCTCCAATTCCATTCTTTAATGTTCCAAGTGGTGCTGGTAAATAATGTCATTCACGAAAAAGCACTGCCCTGCGAAGCCCGTCCCTATTGCCTCGCAGGGCAGTGCTTTTTAAGGTAAATTAAGTAAATGTAGGGCGAAAAAAGTTTTTCTGTCCGCCATTGCAAAGCCACATCAAGCAATCGCTGGTCATTAGTACGTCTCAAAATGGCTGATAAAATTTAACGAATAGTGCGCCTACATGCCTGTTTGAGCATGGGTTTGTTTACCACACGCCTGCCTGTGATAAAATCCAGCTTATCTTAAAGTGTATTAAAGGTTGGTTATATGGCAGGTCATAGTAAGTGGGCAAATATTCAGCACCGCAAAGGTCGTCAAGACGCTAAACGCGGCAAAATATTTACTAAAATTATTAAAGAAATCACCGTTGCAGCGCGTTTGGGCGGCGGCGATGTCACCATGAATCCGCGCCTACGCGCGGCTGTCGCTGAAGCTAAAGAAGAGAACATGCCGGCAGACAACATCACTCGCGCCATTAAAAAAGGCACGGGTGAACTTGAAGGCGTGAACTACGAAGAAATTCGCTACGAAGGTTACGGCATAAACGGCGCAGCCATTATTATTGATTGCTTAACCGACAATAAACAACGCGCGGTGGCCGATGTGCGCCATGCCTTAACTAAGTTTGGCGGCAATTTAGGCACAGATGGTTCAGTGGCTTTTATGTTTAAACATTGCGGCAGCCTAATTTACGAGCCAGGCACCAATGAAGATAAAGTGATGGAAATTGCCCTTGAAGCCGGCGCTGAAGATGTCATGACGGATGAAGATGGCAGTATTGAAGTGATCACGCCGCCGCATGATTTTTTAACCGTTAAAGAGGCGATGGAAGCTGCTGGTTTAAAAGCAGTTTTGGCAGAAGTGACCATGAAGCCCAGCATTGAAACGGTATTTACCGGCGAAGATGCGGTCAGAATGCAAAAAATCTTAGATGCATTGGAAGACTTGGATGACGTGCAAGATGTTTACACTACGGCAGTTATAGAGGAATAGTGAGTATCCGCATCCTCGGCATCGACCCAGGCCTACGCATTACTGGCTTCGGCGTCATCGAAAAAGTGGGTGAAAAAATCACCTATATTGCTAGTGGTACGATTAAAACCGCCAGTGGCAAAAAAAATAAAATAGAAGGTGAAGATGACAGGGAGGAGCTGCCTGCGCGTTTGAAAATTATATTAGATGGCTTGTTTGAGGTAATTGATACTTATCAGCCTAAGCAAGTGGCGATTGAAATAGTGTTTGTGAATGTAAATCCGCAGTCTACGCTTTTATTAGGGCAAGCCCGTGGTGCAGCCATTAGCGCGGCGGTTATCCGTAATTTATCGGTGGCAGAATATACTGCATTACAAGTCAAGCAGGCGGTGGTTGGTAACGGCCATGCACAAAAAGAACAGGTGCAAGAAATGGTTAAGCGCTTACTCAAATTACCCGCCGTCCCCAAGCCAGATTCCGCAGATGCATTAGCTTGTGCCATTTGCCATGCGCACGGCGGGCAAGGTTTGGGTGGGCTGGCAACGGCAGGGTTTCGCGTAAAAGGTGGTAGGCTAATATGATAGGAATGCAATGATAGGCCAATTAACAGGTGTGCTGATTGAAAAGAACCCGCCGCAAATTGTGCTGGATGTTCACGGTGTAGGTTATGAAGTTGAAGTGCCAATGAGCACGTTCTATAACCTGCCTGAGCTGGGGCAATCCATTAAGCTACTCACGCAGTTTGTGGTGAGAGAAGATGCGCAGTTGCTGTATGGTTTTGGCTCAAATAATGAGCGTATGGCTTTTCGCCAACTGGTTAAAGTCAGTGGCATAGGTGCAAAATCTGCGTTGGTGATTTTATCTGGGCTCTCAGTAGATGAGCTGGGCCACGCCATACAAGCGCAAGATATAGCCTTGCTCACCAGAATTCCTGGCATAGGAAAAAAGACCGCAGAGCGCATGTTGCTTGAGTTGCGAGATAAATTTAACTTCACTAGTTCAGCTTCTGCCGCGATGGGAATGAGCCCGACAAGCCACACTGACGATATTTTGAATGCGCTAGTGGCCTTAGGCTACAACGAGCGTGAGGCTGGCTTAGCCGTTAAAGGTTTGGCTAAAGACGTGAGTGTTTCTGAAGGAATTAAGTTGGCGTTGAAGCGTTTTTCTAAAAATTAAAGCGTAATATTTGTTTGGGTTTAGAGATTTTAACTTTTTAAAATACAAAGGGTGATGATGCGTTTAATTTTAGCAGTATGTGTTTTAGCTTTAGGTTTAGCGTCATGCGGTCAAAAAGCTAACCCAGTGAGCGCTGATTTTGCCAGCGCCAGTAGTGCCCCGGCGCCGATGGTGGCTAAAGAAGACATGCGCGTTGCCTCACCCGCACAAGATGAGTTTGCTGAGGCCTCGCAAGTAGAAACGAAACGTTATTTAGCGGTGCGCCATCATTTAATCGTTGAAACGCCAGCGGCAGAAGTGAAAGCGCAATTTGAAGCCGCAGTAAAGCATTGTGAAAGCATGAAATGCCAAATGCTCAATGCCAGCTTTTCTGGCGAAACTCAATATAACCCAGCCTCTGCCAGTTTGAGCGTGCGTGTGCCACCCCTTAAATTTGATGAATTTTTAAATGGTGTGGAAACATCGACTCACGTACTGCAACATCAACGTGAGTCGGAAGATAAAACGGATGCAGTGATCGATACAGATGCCCGCCTAAAAAATCTGACTGAATTGCGTGATCGCTTGCGTAAAATGTTGGCCGAGCAGCCCGCAAAAATTAAAGATATATTAGATATTGAAGTGCAACTTACCGAGACGCAATCGCAGATTGATCGCGCCACAGGCATTCGTAAAGCCTTATCTAATGAAACCGACTGGGTGGCGATAGATATTCAGTTTCAAGCAATTAACAGCGTGACAGAAAAAGGTTTTTTTGCCCCAGTGGCTGAAGCGCTTAGTAATGCTGGACGGGTGATGATGAGTAGCTTTGCCTCTATCATTACCTTTTTCGTGACGATATTGCCGTGGTTGCTGTTCGGTATTCCAGTTTTATTGCTGGCTAGAAAAGCCTGGCGTAAATTACGCGCCAAATAGTGCAAAAATGATGATTAATCTTAATCAAATCACACGTATTTCGCTGATTGCTTTACTCATCATTGGTTGCGCGTCTGTGCTGCGGCCTTTTATGGCGGCCATTTTGTTTGCGGCCATTATTTGCTTGTTTACTTGGCCGCTCTATCATCGCGTATGGCAAAGTTTAGGCAAGCGCGATACCTTGGCGGCAATCGTCATGACTTTGCTACTGCTGATTTCGTTGATTTTACCTATGGCTTACCTTGCGGCTAATCTGGCCGAATCAGCTGCGATGTTGTTAAATGAGATGGAAAAGGTATTTCATAATCTACAACCGCTTGCACCAGATTGGGTGCGAAGCCTGCCGCTGATCGGTGACCAAGCAACTGACTTCTGGGAGCGAGCTACGGTGAGTCATGACGAGCTGATGAAGCTGTTGCAGCAGTATTATGAGCCGATGCGCGCCTTCAGTTTACA
The DNA here is from genome assembly GCA_903846555.1 of uncultured Pseudomonadota bacterium. Taxonomy (GTDB): domain Bacteria; phylum Pseudomonadota; class Gammaproteobacteria; order Burkholderiales; family Methylophilaceae; genus Methylotenera. The sequence goes on along the minus strand of CAINBI010000135.1, from coordinate 37,606 downwards.
AGCCGTGCAATTGGTGGCTGGCGGCTTTGTGCAATTACTTTTGGTGGTATTTGTGGCTTTTTTCTTTTATCGTGACGGTATGCGATTAGCCGCTAATGTGATTGCAATGGTACGTAGGCTTGGTGGTGCATTGGGTGAGGAGATGCTGCTCTTGTCATGCAACACCGTCAAAGGCGTGATGCTCGGTATTTTTGGAACGGCTTTAGCGCAAGCTGCGGTGGCGCTGGTCGGGTTTTTGTGTGCTGGCGCACCTATGCCATTATTGTTAGCCTTAGCCACATTTTTCTTGTCTGCTATCCCCGTAGGCCCGCCACTCATATGGGGCGGCACCGCACTATGGTTATTTAGTCATGGCGAGCATGGCTGGGCAATTTTTCTAGCACTGTATGGTTTATTGGCCATTAGCAGTGTGGACAATGTCGTTAAGCCGATTTTGATTAGTCACTCGTCGCATTTGCCCGTATTACTGGTGGTGTTGGGCGTGTTGGGTGGGGCGCTTGCTTTTGGCTTTATCGGTATTTTTCTTGGCCCTACATTACTGGCAGTTGGACTCACGCTGATTACTCACTGGATTGCTTTGCAAAATAAGAAAGCGCACGAAACGCTATGATAGAAACTGACCGCCTGATTGCGCCTGAGGCTGAAAGCCCTCGTGAAGAGGCATTAGAGCGTGCGCTGCGCCCCAAACTTTTAGACGAATATGTTGGACAAGAAAAAGCGCGTAGCCAGTTAGAGATTTTCATTAACGCCGCGCGTGGTCGCAGCGAGCCGCTAGACCACGTATTGCTATTTGGCCCACCAGGCTTAGGTAAAACCACTTTGGCGCATATTATTGCCAAAGAGATGGGCGTGAATATGCGTCAAACCTCAGGCCCAGTGCTAGAACGGGCGGGCGATTTAGCCGCGCTGCTGACTAATCTTGAACCTAATGATGTGCTTTTTATTGATGAAATTCATCGGCTTTCACCAGTAGTTGAAGAGATTTTATACCCAGCGATGGAAGATTATCGGCTGGACATTATGATAGGCGAAGGCCCAGCGGCGCGCAGTGTGCGATTAGATTTGCCACCATTCACCTTAATTGGTGCAACTACGCGGGCGGGAATGCTGACTAATCCTTTGCGTGACCGCTTCGGCATTGTGTCGCGTCTGGAATTTTATACTTCAGAAGAATTGGCGCGTATCGTGCAGCGTAGTGCAGGTCTACTAGAAGTTGAGATGGTCAATACTGGTGCTTTTGAAATTGCTAAACGTTCGCGCGGTACGCCACGCATTGCTAATAGGCTACTACGCCGAGTAAGAGATTATGCACAAGTAAAAGGCGATGGCACCGTTTCAGCGGATGTGGCGGATGCTGCGTTAAAAATGCTGGATGTCGATAAGCTTGGTTTTGATGTGATGGACAGAAAATTGCTGCTGGCCGTATTAGAGAAGTTTAACGGCGGCCCAGTAGGGTTGGATAACCTAGCCGCCGCCATTGGTGAAGAGCGCGAAACTATTGAAGATGTGCTGGAGCCATATTTGATTCAGCAAGGTTATTTAATGCGCACCCCACGAGGTCGCGTGGCCACCAGCTTATCGTATCAACATTTTGCTATGCCCATGCCTAAGCATTTAAGTGGCGAGACTTGGTAACATTGAGCCATTCTGTAGCCTATCAATCTGAGCTAGAGGCTAGTATGTTCACTTGGCCTATTCGCGTTTATTACGAAGATACCGACAGCGGCGGAGTGGTTTACCACGCCAATTATTTAAATTTTATGGAACGCGCCAGAACCGAATGGCTACGTGCGCTTGGTTTTGAACAAACAGCACTAAAAAATGATCTAGGCATCATATTTGTGGTGCATAGCATGGCACTTACTTTTAAAAGCCCAGCACGCTTTAATGACCTATTAGCAGTTAAGAGTCGGAAAATTAAAATGGGGCATGGCAGTATGACGTTTCTGCAAACCATCACGCGAGGTCATCAAGTGTTGCTAGAAGCTACAGTCAAGCTGGCCTGCGTTGATGCAGCAAGCTTTAAACCAGTTGGCATTCCTGCGGTGGTTAAAGTGGCGATGGATTGAGTTGCGTAAATTAAAATCCATACATTAAGACGTGTGAATTAAGGCTCGTGAATTAAGATAAGCGAACAAAATATATGATGAATAAAACAAAATTGGAGCAATTATGGCTATAGCTGTCGACAATGATATGTCAATTTTCTCGCTAGTGGCGGGCGCTAGCCTACCCGTGCAATTGGTGCTGGTGGTTTTGTTAATCACTTCTTTATTTTCATGGTGGTATATTTTTATTAAAGTAGCCACCATTAAGCGCGCAGAAACTGGCGCAGATGATTTTGAAAATGCCTTTTGGACTGGTGGTGATTTAAACAAACTGTTTGAAGGATTAACTGCCAGCCGCAGAAAGTCACAAGGCATGGCGAGCATATTTGAAGCAGGCTTTAAAGAATATACCCGCCATAAACACCAGCCGCGTATGGAAATATCCGACTTGATGGAAGGCTCACGTCGCGCCATGCGTGCCGCGTATAACCGTGAGTTGGATGACCTTGACGCACATCTACCTTTTTTAGCCTCAGTAGGTTCTGTCAGCCCGTACATCGGCTTGTTTGGTACAGTGTGGGGTATTATGAATGCCTTTAGAGGCTTATCTAACGTTGCACAAGCCACGCTTAGTCAGGTCGCGCCTGGTATTGCCGAGGCTTTGGTGGCAACGGCGATTGGCTTATTTGCGGCTATTCCAGCGGTAATCGCCTACAACCGTTTTGCCTCAAGCGTAGACCGACTTTCGGTACGCTACGAAAGCTTTATGGAAGAGTTTACCAATATTTTGCAGCGCAAATCATAAGGGTTGCTCACGATGTCACGCACAAGTAAACGCCGCTTAATAAACCAAATCAATGTCGTACCTTACATTGATGTCACGCTGGTGTTGCTGGTTATTTTTATGGTTACCGCCCCGATGACGAACCCGGGCGTGGTTGATTTGCCTAAGGTTGGTCAAGCGCTAAAGCAACCGACCTTGCCGCCAGTGGTGTTGACCGTTAAGCTCGATCATAAAATTGAGCTGGACAATAAGCCAATGCAACGCGATGAGCTGTTGTTAGCCGTGCGTAACGCGCTAAGCAAGTCGCCGGAGCGTTCCGTGGTGATTGCGGCTGATAAAAATGTGAAGTATGACGATGTGATCGGTGTGATGGATTTACTCAAACAGAATAAGATTGATAAAGTTGGGCTTTTGTTAGCGCCTGCCTCATAAGCTGTCATTAACAAAATAGTTTGAGCGAATGATTAGAGCGTACGAAAAAGATGTTTCTTGGAAAGCTGGTGCCTTAGCCATCGGCGTGCATGTAGTTTTGCTTGCTGCGCTACTGATTTCTTTTAACTGGAAAGCGGCACATCCTGTGCTGAACATTGCCGAAGTGGAGTTGTGGGACAGTTTGCCGAAGAATTCAGTGCAAAAGCCTGAGCGCACGCCAAAACCAACGCCAGAGCCTGTTGTAAAAGAAATGCCTAAGCCTGAACCTATAGCAGAAGAGAACCCAGAAGAAGCGCCTAACGCTGACATTGCGCTGCTTAAAAAGAAGCAGGAGCTTGAGCAAAAAAAACTCGCTGACCAAGTGAAAAAAGAGAAGGCGCTAGAACAAAAGAAGCAACTGGATGCGTTAAAAGATGAAGTAAGTAAAGACCAGCCGCCAAAAGATAAAAAACCCGTTGTTCAAAATGATGCGCTAAAAAAATTGCAGCAAGAAGCATTAGCTGATGATAAATCTGAAGGCGATAAGCAGGCCGTTTCTGCTAAGGCGGCGGCGAATGCTGGTGTAGTGGGCGATTACATTAATAAGATACAAGCCAAAATTCGTAGCAACGTTAATAAAACATTATGCGGTGAAGGTAATCCTGAGCTCAAGTTTGATATTGCGTTACTGCCAACGGGACAGTTAAGTGGTAGCCCAAAACTGATTAAATCTAGTGGTAGCGGAGCTTGCGATGAGGCTGTAGAGCGCGCTATTATTGTCTCTGAGCCATTGCCTTTGCCAGAAGATAAATCACTTTTTTCACAGTTTAGAAGCTTGAAATTGAAGTTCCGCCCGAATGATTAGCAGCATTACTGGGTGAAGCATTGTTTAAGATTTGTAACAAAGTGTAAATTGCGTGCTATCAATATGTGGATGCAGTAAAATCAAACGTAATCTTTACAATTAACGGCCACTTATGACGTACCATCGCTTATGAATAGACAAATATTTAAACATGCCATCAGAGGTGTAGTTTTCTCCGCAAGCTTGTGCATTTCATTCATCGCAAATGCTGCACTGGAAATTGAAATTAGCGGCGGAAGTGCACAACAGCTGCCAGTGGCAATCGTACCATTTGCGCAGGTAGCTACAGCCGACCAAGAGAATATCAGTACCATTGTTAGCGCAGATTTACGCCGTAGCGGCTTATTTCGTGTGCTTGAAACGGGTGGAGTGGTAAATCACCCAAGTGATATTATGCAAATTAAATATGCCGAATGGGCAGCATTACAGGCGCAAGCAATGGCGGTGGGTGTTGTAGAAACGCTACCAGACAATCGCTTAAAAGTGACTTTCCAGCTAGCAGACGTGCTGAAGCAAACGCAATTAACTGGCATGCAATACAATATTGCACCCAACCAGCTTAGAGCTACAGCCCATAAAATCGCCGATGTGATTTATCAAAAACTCACAGGAGAAGTGGGCATCTTTGCCAGCCGCATTGCTTATATCAATAAATCTAATGGGCGCTATGCATTAAGAATAGCAGATGCTGATGGTGAAAACCCTCTCACAATGGTGTCATCAAAAGAACCTATTATTTCGCCTGCCTGGTCGCCAGATGGCAGTAAGCTTGCTTACGTATCTTTTGAAAAGAAAAAGCCGATTATATTTGTGCAAACCTTAAGCGGTCAGCGCACTGTACTCGCTAATTTTAAGGGTAATAATAGTGCTCCGTCTTGGGCGCCTGATGGCAGTAAATTAGCCATAGTGCTCACATATGGCGCTAACTCGCAGGTATATACCATTAACGCCGATGGTTCAGGTTTGCAACAAATCACTAAAAGCAGTGCGATAGATACCGAGCCAACTTGGTCGACCGATGCTAAATGGATTTACTTCAGCTCAGACCGTGGTGGAAAACCGCAAATTTACAAAGTGTCCTCTAGCGGAGGTGAGCCGCAACGGGTGACTTTTGAAGGCGCTTACAATGTCAGTCCGCGTTTTTCACCAGATGGTAAATCATTGGCGATGATACGTAATGATGGTGGTAAATTTCGCGTGGCGTTGCAAAATTTAGCGAGCGGTCAAGTGCAAATATTAAGCGAAGGTTCGCAGGATGAGTCGCCAAGTTTTGCGCCAAATAGTCGGATATTACTCTACGCCACCCGCGTCGGCGGTCATGGTGCGCTGGCGGCGGTATCGGCAGATGGTCGCGTGAAGCAACGTTTAAACGAGTCTGGCGGAGATATACGTGAGCCAGCTTGGGGTCCGTTACTCAATTAATTTTTTACAGTATTTTTTAATACTACTTTTTAGTGTTACTTTTTAGCATTATTTTATAGGAGAGCAATATGAACAAATCTACATGGAATACCAAACTACTCAGCGGATTAGCGCTGGCATTATTGTTAAGCGCTTGTAAAAGTACGCCTATGGTTGATAAACCGGCTTCAGTAGTAGATAAAAGCCCAGCGACGGCCACTAAACCCGCTGACGCTACAAGTGGCGCTGATACTTCAGCGGTTAAAGAAGTGTCAATTGATGGTCACGCTAGCGCTAGCGGCTATAACCCGTTAAAAGATCCAAGCAATATTTTATCAAAACGTAATATCTATTTTGATTTTGATAGTGACGCAGTTAAAGCAGAGTTTCGTCCTATGATAGAAGCGCACGCAAAATACCTCATCACTAACGGCAATGCAAAAGTAATTCTGCAAGGTAATACCGATGAACGCGGCACGCGTGAATACAACTTATCTCTAGGTCAACGTCGTTCAGTGGCGGTTAAAAAATCACTTAATTTACTTGGTGTGCAAGACAAGCAAATTGAAACTGTAAGCTTTGGTGAAGAAAAAGCGACAGAAGCTTGTGCTGATGAAGCGTGTGCAAAAATGAATCGCCGCGTTGATATCGTTTACGAGAACGAATAAGTCAGACGGGCTGTTCGCAATTTTTATTGAAGATATAAAATTATTATGATGAAAAAACTGATTCTGACTAAGCTATTGTTAGCAATGCAACTATTTTCTATGAGTAGCCATGCCGCTTTATTTGATGACAAAGAAGCGCGTAAAAAAATTCTTGAAGTAGAAGCGACGATGAATAGCCAGAATCAGGCGGCACAAAGCGAAACTGCTGGTTTAAAAAAAGGCCAGCAAGCGCTTGAACAGCGTGTTATTGCTATTGAGGTAATTACCAAGGGCGAGGGGCTGATGGATATGCAAAATCAGCTGGAAGCATTAAAGCAAGAAATTTCAAGGCTTAAAGGCGAGCTTGAAGTGGCAAACCATAATGTCGAGGCGACAGAGCAGCGACAAAAAGACCTGTATGGTGACACCGATACCCGATTGCGTAAGCTCGAGAGCGGCGCATTACCTGTGGCGGCAGCACCTTCTGTAGAGGTTGCCGCACCTTCTGTAACTTCAACTGCGCCTAGTAGGAATACGCAGGAATATCAATTGCTAGAGCTTGCCAATGGTTTATCTAAAGAATCAAAACATAAAGAAGCTTTTAATGCATACGATAAATTTCTAAAAGATTTCCCAAATAGTGCGCTGGCAGCAGATGCTTTATACGGCCTAGGGTACACACAATTTGCTTTAAAAAACTACAAGTCAGCAATCGCTACCCAGCAAAAAGTACGGGATCTGCACCCTGACAGCTTGAGGCTGCCTGAAGCAATGATGAATATGGCCAACAGCCAAATTCAGCTAGGTTTAGTACCCGACGCCAAAAGAACCCTGCGTGATTTAATTGCAAAGTTTCCTAGTAGTGAAGTTACGCCAACCGCACAAAAGCGGTTAAAAGCATTGGAGGCAATTAAGTAAAAACATCAGAGTTGAGTATTCGTATGTTTTAAATTGCGGCATGCATAAGTTTTATGCTGAAATAGGTTTTAAGTTAAAATAGCGCCAATCACAAGTCGGCGCTATTTTTTCATCACTAAGTATTTTTTACTATTTAAACTTTCAATGAAACTCAAAATTCACGAAATTTTCCATTCGTTACAAGGTGAATCATCGCGCATCGGCTTGCCTACGGTGTTTGTGCGCCTGACTGGTTGTCCGATGCGCTGCGTGTATTGCGATACCGCTTATGCTTTTAGTGGTGGGAGTAATATTGATATTACTGATATTTTAGTTAAGGTTGCCGAGTTCGGTACGCAATATGTCACAGTGACAGGCGGTGAGCCGCTCGCCCAAAAAGACTGCCATAGGCTACTTAAAGATTTATGTGACGCAGGCTACAGCGTGTCATTAGAAACGGGTGGCGCTATTGATATTGGCCCTGTGGATAAGCGTGTATCGGTCATCCTAGATATTAAAACACCAGCTTCTGGAGAGGTTGAAAATAATCTATGGACTAATCTAACGCACCTAAAACCTCAAGACGAAGTAAAGTTTGTGCTGTGTAATCGTGAAGATTACGAATGGGCAAAAGAGCTGATAAGCACGCATAAAATCAATGAAAAGTGCCCGGTGTTATTTTCACCAGTCTATAGCCAAGTTAACCCAACGGCACTAGCCGAATGGGTGCTGGCGGATAAATTAGCTGTACGCATGCAAGTTCAGCTGCATAAAATTTTGTGGGGCGAGAGGCCTGGTGTTTAAAGCTGGTATATAAGCGTGGATTTGGAAATGGATTTAAGTATGCAAAATATAGTTAAAAAGAATGCGGTTGTATTACTGTCTGGTGGATTAGATTCCGCTACTTGCCTTGCCATTGCAAAGTCGCAAGGCTTTGATTGTTATTGTTTAAGCTTGGATTATCACCAGCGACATATTACAGAATTAGATGCCGCTAAAAAAGTGGCCAATGTAATGGGCGCAGTCGCGCATAAAACTGCCAATTTAGATTTATCGCTATTTGGCGGCTCTGCGCTGACGGATGATGCAATTGCAGTGCCAGAAACTGAATCTATCGGCATTCCTATTACGTATGTGCCTGCGCGCAACACCATTATGCTTTCGTTGGCGTTAGCTTGGGCAGAGGTGCTTAAAGCGCAGGATATTTTCATAGGTGTGAACGCGCTGGATTATTCTGGTTACCCAGACTGTCGCGGCGAATATGTGCAGGCATTTCAGGCTATGGCAAATTTGGCGACCAAAAGCGCAGTCGAAGGTCACACAATCACTATTCATGCGCCGCTGATTGACATGACCAAAGCGCAAATCGTGCAACTAGGAACCAAGCTGGGCGTAGATTATGCGATGACGGTTTCATGTTATCAGGCCGATAGCCAAGGCGAGGCGTGTGGCTTGTGCGATTCTTGTAGATTAAGGCGCGAAGGTTTCGCTGCGGCTGGGCTAGTTGATCCTACGCGCTATAGAACACACCGCTGAATCTAGCTGGTCAAAGTTGGGGGGGTATCTATACTTATGAATAGAGGCTCCCTGATTTAAATTGATAGATAAGTACAAAAACCTCTTGTCAAACCCCCAGTTTATAGCGTAAAATCCGCGCCTTTCTGCGATAAATTTTCAATAAAGAGAACAAAGATATGGTTATTATTCGTTTAGCTCGTGGTGGCGCGAAAAAAACTCCTTTCTACAACCTAGTAGTAGCTGATTCACGCAACCGTCGTGATGGCCGCTTTATTGAGCGTGTTGGTTTTTACAATCCATCCGCCAAAGCAGGCGCTGAAGCACTACGTGTAGATCAAGAACGCGTTACATTCTGGCAAGGTCAAGGTGCTCAACTGTCTGATACAGTGGCACGTTTGGTTAAGTTTCACGCTAAAGGCCCAGAGCATGCTGTTACTTCTAAAGCAAAAGATGCTGCTAAAGCAGATGCTGCTAAAGCTAAAATTGTTGCTGTAGAAGCGGCAAAAGCTAAAGCAGTTGCTGACGCAGCTAAAGCTGAAGCGGATGCTAAAGCCGCTGCAGAGGCAGCTCAAGCCGCCGAGGCTGCAGCCGCAGCTAAAGCAGCTAAAGCTGCTGAGGCAGAAGCAGCCGCTGCTACAGTAGAAGTTGCTGTTGAAGCGCCAATAGAAGCTGCTGAAACACCAGTAGCTGAAGACTAAATTCCATATTGCTCAGCACATATCTTCATCGGTATGATTAGTTTGAGCAATGTGGTTTTAAATGCTTTGGTCGGTATCAATGCTTGCCAGAATGAAAGCATGTTGGTGAAGCTGTGAGCGATATGGTAGTCATGGGGCGCATCGTTGCGCCCTACGGCGTTTTTGGCTGGCTCAAAATTGTGCCAGATACGGAAGCGTTCGACGGCTTGTTTGATTACGATAACTGGTGGCTGGGTAAGGGTGACGACTGGCGTGAAATGGTCGTTGAAACTGCCAAAGTACACAATAATGTTATCGTAGTTAAGCTAAAAGGTGTTGATGATAGGGATGCAGCGCTGGCCTGTAAAGGTAAGCAGATTGCGGTTCCCAGAGTGCAATTGCCTGAAGCGGAAGAAAACGAATACTACTGGTCAGACTTAATCGGTTTGCGCGTTAAAAATCTGCAAGACATTGATTTTGGTTTAATTGTAGATGTGTTTGAAACAGGTGCAAACGATGTGATTGTTGTTAAGCCTGATATGGTTAAGCCTGATGCTATCGAACCAGTTGTAAACGAAACCGTCGTTGGCGATAAAACTCAAGCAAGCAAAGCAAAAGTAGATGTAAAAGAGAAGCTACAAGAAAGATTGCTGCCATTTACTGCCGCAGTCGTGCTTGAAGTTGATACAAAAGCAAAAACAATGCTGGTTGATTGGGATGCGGATTTTTAGACATGTTGCCTAAGTTTTGCCTAGGCTTTAATCATGGCCTTTAGATTCGATGTGGTGACGCTGTTTCCTGAAATGTTTGATGCCATTAGTAAATATGGCATTAGCAGTAGGGCATTACAGAATAAACTTTATGATATTCAGTTTTGGAATCCGCGCGATTTCACCAGTGATCACCATAAAACAGTAGACGATAGGCCATATGGTGGTGGCCCTGGCATGGTGATGTTGATAGAGCCGTTGGAAAGGTCTATCCATGCAGCAAAAGCTGTGCAGGCGACAAAGAATATTGAGAGCTGGGTTATCCATCTTTCGCCAGCGGGAAAACCGCTGACGCATGAGAAAGTCATGCAATTAAGTAAAAAGCAAGGTTTAGTCCTAGTCACCAGTCGTTACGAGGGTGTTGATCAACGACTGATAGACGCGCAAGTGGATGAAGAAATCTCCATAGGTGACTACGTGTTAAGTGGTGGCGAGTTGCCAGCGATGGCGTTGATAGACGCTATAGTGCGGCAGTTGCCAGGGTGTTTGGGTGATAGTGATTCTGCAGTTGAAGATTCATTTGTCGATGGCTTATTAGATTGCCCGCACTACACAAGACCAGAAGAATATAACGGTGTGAAGGTGCCTGCGGTTTTAATGTCGGGCAATCATGCAAAGATTAAACAGTGGCGTTTGAAAATGTCATTGCACAGAACTCGGGATCAACGTCCCGATTTATTGGCCGCAAGGCCGTTGACGAAAGAAGAAGCACGGCTGCTCACAGCTCCTGATATTTAGGTGGCTTAGGAGCAGGAACAAGCTCTTCATAATTAAAAGGAACCCGTTGCGGTTTAATCTTACGGATTAAAACCAAGGCGATATAAAGGAAAAAAAATGGCAGATATTATTAAAATGCTAGAAGAGGAAGAAATTGCCCGTTTAGGCAAATCGATTCCTAGTTTTGCACCAGGCGATACCGTAGTAGTCGGCGTAAACGTAGTTGAAGGTACACGTAAACGTGTGCAGTCATACGAAGGTGTTGTTATTGCCAAACGTAACCGTGGCTTAAACTCATCATTCATTGTACGTAAAATTTCATCTGGTGAAGGTGTTGAGCGTACATTCCAAACTTACTCTCCGCTAATCGCTAGCATTGAAGTAAAACGTCGCGGTGATGTTCGTCGTGCAAAACTTTACTACTTACGCGAGCGTTCAGGTAAATCGGCACGTATTAAAGAAAAATTGTTCACGCGTGAAAAAGAAGTCATGGCACCCGTAGCAAAAGCCTAAGTTTATAAGCGTTGCAACGCGTTGTAAATTAAAGCAAAGCCCCAAAATGATGAAAGTCTTTTGGGGTTTTTTAACGCCTGCTTTTTTACGTTTGCATATCAGCAACATTGGTTTAACATCTAGCGCATGACGATAAGATTTAATGCTGAATTATGATGATGAACCTTGATGCAAAGCATAATGCTTTGATTAACACCCCGTTTGGAGCGGTGTCAATTTCGGTACAAGGCAATCAACTGGCGATTGATTTACTTTCAGAATCTCCATCAGCAGATAATCAGCTATCGGCGCATCCTTTAGTTAAACAAGCCTATGCGCAGATTATGCAATATTTGCAGCGACCGAGCACTCAGTTTGATTGGCCACTTAACGCACAAGGTACAGCCTTTCAGCAACGCGTTTGGCAGGCCATAGCCGCCATTCCCCTTGGGCAAACTATTACCTATGGTCAGTTGGCTGAAAAAGTTGGTTCAGCGCCGCGTGCTGTGGCCAATGCCTGTGGTGCCAATGCTATTCCGCTAATGATTCCATGTCATCGTGTGGTCGCGCAAAAAGGCATAGGCGGATTTATGCAGGGTAAGCCAAATGGCTTGTTCATCAAGCAATGGCTGTTAGCCCACGAAGGTGTAGTTGATTATGCGCAAGGTGATAAGCATGAGTGAGCAAGTAATTACACCAGCAGATGCCGCAGAGCTAGATACCTTTATTGACCATTTATGGCTGGAAGATGGTTTATCCAAAAATACGCTGGTCAGTTATCGGCTCGATTTAACTAGCTTTGCGCAGTGGTTGGCAACGCAAAACAAGCCATTATTAAAGGTAGATCAAGCCGATATTCAGCAATACCTTGCGATTAAGTTTCCGCTTAGCAAGCCGCGCAGTATTAGTCGTTTGATTGCAAGTCTGCGACGATTTTATCGTTTTGTCATCCGCGAAAACAAAATCAGCTTAGACCCCACCATACAAATTCAGTCGCCCAAGCTGCCACGCAGTTTACCTGCCAGCTTGAATGAAGATGAAGTGGTTGCGCTACTTAACGCCCCTAATGTCAATGAGCCTATAGGTTTGCGCGATAGAGCCATGTTAGAGCTGCTCTATGCCTGCGGATTGCGCGTATCGGAGTTGGTCGATGTAAAAGCCATGGAAGTCAGCCTAAGTGATGGTGCAGTGCGCATAACTGGTAAAGGTAGTAAAACTAGATTAGTGCCTATGGGCGAAGAGGCGATTGATTGGATTGCACGTTATTTGCGTGACGCTAGGCCAGTGATATTGCAAAGTCGACTGTGTGATACGCTTTTTGTCACCAATCGCGGTGATGCTATGACGCGTCAAGGCTTTTGGTATTTGATTAAACGCTATGCACTATTGGCTGGCATCACTAAGCATATGTCGCCACATGTATTGCGCCATGCGTTTGCCACACATTTATTGAATCACGGTGCAGATTTAAGAGTGGTGCAGATGTTGTTGGGGCATTCGGATATTTCGACTACGCAGATTTATACCCATGTGGCGCGAGAGCGTTTAAAGCAATTGCATCACGCGCATCATCCGCGCGGATAAAACGTCAGCGCTATTCATTGTTGTTATCACTGGTCTGCGAGGCTTATGTAGCCTGCCTGCTAGGGCAGTGAGAACAACAATGAATGCGCGTATGTATGTGAGGCGAGAAAATTTTTCCGCTTGTAAAGTCTGATGAGTTGGCGGGGTGACTATGCTTTTACATTTGCCGGCGATAAAGCCTGTTAATCATGCTCATTGAAATAATCACGAATAAGCCAAAAATCACTACGATGTGATTGATTTGCAAATTGGCTTTAACCATCAAGGTATAGGCACCGCTTAATATGAGTATGCCCAGATTCTCGTTGAAGTTTTGCACGGCAATAGAGTGGCCCGCGCCAATCAGCAGATGTCCTCTATGTTGCAGTAATGCGTTGAGCGGTACAACAAAGAATCCGCTGAGTATGCCTATGGTAAACAACAATATGGCCGCAAAGTGCCAGTCTGTCACCAATACCATTGCAATAACCAGCATGCCCATTACGATGCCTGCTGGCAGAACTTTTACCGAGTTTTCAAGGGTAATGTAGCGTGCAGCGATGACTGAGCCGAGCGCTACCCCTAATGCCACGGTGGCGGTTAGTTGGGTGGCATGATCTAAGCCCAAGCTAAGCGCGACTCCTGCCCAAGTAATGACTACAAGCCTTAAAGTTGCACCTGCGCCCCAGAATAAAGTGGTGACTGATAAAGAAACTTGACCCTGTGGATCGCGCCAAAGTGCGATAAAAGAAGAATAAAAATCCCTTAATATATAAAACAGATTTTTTTTCGGAATGGTGTGGTCAATCGGAAGTTTTGGGATGAAGAGATTGAAGCCAGCAGCCACTAAATACAGCGCGGTAATGGCGATAATCGCGCCATGCGGGTCAATGTTGGCCATTTTCCCACCGATAATTGCACCCAAAATAATGGCAATAACGGTAGAGCCCTCCATCCACGCATTGGCGCTAACCAGTTTTTCGGGGGGAAGTAGCTCAGTTAAAATGCCATATTTGGCTGGCGAGTAGGCCGCTGCGCCTATGCCGACAATGCCATAAGCGTACAGCGGCGGCATGCCTAATATCATGGCTAAACTACCCATAAATTTAATGCCATTTGAGATAAACATCACTCGCCCTTTTGGCAGGGCATCCGCGAATGAGCCAACAAAAGGGGCAAGCACAATGTAAGAAATGACAAAAAATTGCAGTAATAACGGCTTGTGCCAATTGGGCGCATGCATTTGTTGCAGCAAAGCAATGGCAGCAAATAACAGCGCATTATCAGCCAATGCAGATAAAAACTGCGCCGCGAGTAGCGTGTAAAATCCCTTACGCATCCTGTTTACAAAACTTCAGCAGCAAAGTCAGCCAAACGAGAACGCTCACCGCGAAGTAAGGTCACATGGCCGTTATGGCCCCAACCTTTGAATCTATCGACGACGTATGTCAGGCCAGAACTACCTTCTGTTAAATACGGCGTATCAATTTGCGCAATATTACCTAAGCACACCACTTTAGTGCCAGGACCAGCGCGGGTGATGAGTGTTTTCATTTGTTTAGGCGTTAAGTTTTGTGCTTCATCAATAATTAAAAACTTGTTCAAAAAAGTACGCCCACGCATAAAGTTAAGCGATTTGACTTTAATGCGGCTACGAATTAAATCTTGCGTGGCAGCTCGACCCCACTCGCCTGCATTTTCATCACTTTTATTCAGTACGTCCAAATTATCGTCTAACGCACCCATCCACGGACCCATTTTTTCTTCTTCGGTACCAGGCAAAAAGCCAATATCCTCACCCACAGAAACTGTGACGCGGGTCATGATGATTTCAGCGTAAATCTTCGTGTCGAGGACTTGTGTCAGCGCTGATGCCAAGGTCAGTAGGGTTTTGCCAGTACCCGCTTGCCCTAGCAAGCTGACGAAATCAATTTCTGGATCCATTAACAAATTGAGTGCGTAATTTTGTTCACGATTGCGTGCGGTGATGCCCCAAACATTATTTTTAGCTAATAGATGATCTTTGACGACTTCTAATACCGCCGTGTTGCCATCAAGGCTACGAACCATCGCATGAAAAGGTTTTTCATACTCATAAAAAACAAACTCATTGACTAAAAATGTTTTGCATAGCGGACCAGTCAGACGATAAAACATACGGCCTGATTCCTGCCATGATTCCATTTCTTTACTATGCTTTTCCCAAAAATCAGCGGGCAGCTCTTTCATGCCGCTGTATAAAAGCTCGGTATCTTCTAATACTTTATCGTTAAAATAATCTTCGGCAGGCATGCCCAGCGCACGCGCTTTAATCCGAATATTAATATCTTTACTGACTAAAATAACTTGGCGACTTGGGTGGCTATGTTGTAACGTCATTACCACGCCAAGAATTTGGTTGTCTGCTTTGCTACCAGCTAGACCAGGTAATTCGATGTTCACTTGATTAGTCTGTAAAAATAAACGCCCCGTGACATGTTTATTACCATGAATAGACAGCGGGCAGCCTAGTTCAAGGTCTATTAATCTGGTGCCAACAATTTCTTCTAAATTACGGCTGGCTTGGCGGGCATTGCGTGCTACTTCCGTTAGACCTTTTTTATTGTTATCAAGCTCTTCCAAGGTAACCATAGGCAAGTAAATATCATGCTCTTCAAAGCGAAATAGGCTAGAAGGATCATGCATTAAAACATTGGTATCAAGTACGAAAAGTTTTGCGGCTTCGATTTGTTTTTTGACCATAAATTACTCGCTATGAAATATTAAATTGAAAAGCATGATTAGATTTAAAGCGTTTTAATAAAAGCGAGGACTTCTGCGGCGTGACCTTCCACCTTAACGCCGCGCCATTCTTTGACTAAATTACCATTTTTATCAATGATAAATGTACTACGTTCTATGCCACGTACTTGTTTGCCGTACATGTTTTTCATTTTAATCACGCCAAATAACGTACAGGCTAATTCTTCAGTATCGGCCAGCAATTCAAACGGAAAAGTGAATTTAGCTTTAAAGTTTTCGTGTGATTTTAAACTGTCGCGCGAAACACCAAAAATCTCAGTATTATTAGCCAGAAAGTCAGCGTAAGCGTCTCTAAATTGAATGCCCTGAGTTGTACAGCCTGGCGTGGAATCTTTTGGGTAAAAGTAGATTACTAGGTTTTTGCCAAGGTAGTCTGACCGTTGAAAAGTTTTACCACTAGTCGCGGCTAACTGAAAATTGGTCACAGTTTGATTAAGCATTGTAGCGTCTGTCATTTAACTTTTCGTAATTTAGGTATTTGTATTATTGATCATTAAGCCTAGCATCATTGTTGATAAAAAGCAGGATTAAGGCAATAGGGGATAACAATAAAGCCATAATATTTGTTGATGGTATCGGTATTTAGTGGTTGATTTAGGATTTTCAGATAAGCAAGAGAAGATAAATTGCATGATTGACCTAGCTGACCCGCGTGCAAATTAGACTGCTATTTAACAGACTTTGTTGAAGCCAAAGGTAATGGTTCATACTTAGTTTCAATTTTAGTCGTTTCAACATGATGTGTGCGACACTTAAAGGCTAGCTAAACTCAATGTCTTGGGTAGTGATATTGTAATCACAGTTCCACCTTCAGGCCTTGCGTCAAATTTAAGCTCGCTACCTAATGCGTCGCAGACTTTAAATGCAAACGGTATGCCTAAGCCTGTGCCAAATCGCTTGGTGGTTGGTGCGCTTATGGCGCTTGGGTCTGGCTTAAATGGCATGCCGCAGCCACGGTCTAGTAGTTGTAGTGCGTATGCTTGTGGTGTGGTTTGTAGTGTGATTTCTAAGCGACCTGTTTTGCTGGAAGCGTCTATCGCATTCAGTAGTAAGTTATAAATCACTTGTTCCAGCAAGTGCTGATCGGTAAATAGGGTATTATTTTTTGGCCATATGGGTAGCTTGAGTTGAATCGATTTTTCTTTTATTTTTTGCTGCAGTGGTGCTAATGCGCCCTCTACAACATCTTGGATTGTGGTGTTGCTTGGTTGTGGTTTAAGCGGCAGTAAGTAAGCTAGCAGGGCGCCAGTCCAGCGTTCTAGCCTATCTACTGTATTGATGATGCCTATGAGTGATTCGCGCGTTTCAGCGTCATGTTCGGGGGCGTCCATTACCTGTGCTGTGGCGCGAATACTGGCTAGGGGGTTGCGGATGTTATGTGCCAGCATAGGCACTAATAAACCTTGCGCGGCTTGTTTTTCGGTACGGACTAATGCTTCCTGGCTAATGGCTAATTTATCGGCCATTGCATTGATGGCGTGTGAAACCGCCGCCAGTTCGGCAACGCCTTCTTCAGGGACTCTGTGTGTGAGGTTGCCAGCGCTAATTTCTGCCGTGGCTTTTAATACGCCATCGATTGGTTTAACGATGGCGCGTTTAAGAAAAACGCGTGAGAACATCAGCAATAACACTGCTAAAATCAGCGGGATGGTCAGTAATATCGTTGAGGTGCGTTTGGTGTCTATGAGCTGTTTATCCAGCTCGGCTTGCTTCTGGTTTAACAAGCTTTCGGTATGCGCCAGAATGTCTTCATAACGTTTAAACAGTCCAGTTTCTAGGCCAGAATTGAGTGTGCGTTTGAGGGCGTTTTTGGTGGCATCATTATTGATGCCTTTGCTTTGGTCAAATAACGAGGAGGTTTCAAGCACAAACTCTTTGTAACTGGCGTGTAAATCGTTAATCGCGGTCTTTTCTGCCTCGCCAACGGTAATTTTTTTTAGCCTTACAAAGTGTTTTTCCACTGAAATAGTAAAATTATTATATTCAGCGCGTGCGCCTAAGTCGTCTAAAAAGTAAGCATCAAACAACTCTTTCATTTGCCGATATAAATCGCCGCGCGTTTGTTGAACCTCGCTGACTAAGGCGCTGATGCGGTTAGATTCTATGCTGGATTTCTCCCATAGATGTATGCCTATAGCGCCTGCTGTGGCGGCTAGAGTAATCAATAATATAAAGGCCAACTCGTGGATAAGCAGTAAGTCTTTGAGAGATTTATTTTTTTTAACCATATGCGTTTGATTCTACAAGCATGATCTTAGCAGATTGATTATCAGGTACTTGAAAACTATTGCTCTTCAAGCTTAAATGGAATGGGCACCCTAATGCT
Source organism: uncultured Pseudomonadota bacterium (assembly GCA_903846555.1). Lineage (GTDB taxonomy): Bacteria > Pseudomonadota > Gammaproteobacteria > Burkholderiales > Methylophilaceae > Methylotenera. The sequence goes on along the minus strand of CAINBI010000135.1, from coordinate 19,688 downwards.
GAAGCTATTGCCACGTAATACCTCAGGCGGTAAAGGGAAAGGCGCGGCTTTTTCAACCATTTCTAAGGCTTGTTTATCCAGCGCATCGTGACCGCTGGACTGTATGATTTTTTTGGACTTAAGTTTGCCGTTACCATCCAACTGCAGCTCGACAATGGCCTCACCCTGCCAGTTACGCATCTGGGCAATTTTTGGATATTGTTTGTGCTTGCCAATGGCGCCCCATAAAGCATTGCCATAGCGCCCTTTAGCATCGTCTAACTCAGCCTGACTTGGCCCTGAAGGCGGTGTAGGCGGCGTAATAGGGGTGGGTGGCGTCGGCGCGGCATCTGGTTTCGGTGTGACTGCAATCACCTCAGTTTGCGGCGCGGCATTGGTTGGCGGTGGCTGGTATGGTGTAGCTTCGGTTTTTACGACGGTTGGCGTTTTTAAAGGTTTTAGTTCAGGTTTAATTTCTGTCTTGGGCTGCACCACATTAGGTTGAACCACTGTTGGCTGTGGTTGAATAGGCTCTGGCACAACGACTGGTGGTGGTTCGGTTTTTTTGATGAGTTCGATCTCTAAAATATCTGGCTTATTAATCACCTCGAGCTTGAGCTTAGGAATAACTGCCACTAGCAAGCCATGCAATAACACTGAGCAGATAATGGCCCAAATAAGCGTGTGTTCATTAAGTGTGGAATTTTTAACAGCGAGATTCAAAGACACAACAGCCTAGTTTGGTGAGAGGGGTTTGATTGAGATATTTGAGCAACTGAAAATTATACAACAAGCACAGCTGATATTAGAAAGCCAATTGCAATTGGTCGGATTTAGGTAAAATATTCAGCCAGCATTTAGGGCACCTCTATTAATTCAAGTTTCTAAGCTAAACAAGGCGCGATTAAAAAATTAAGACGCAGCATATGGTTGATATGTAAGGAATAATTTTTTATGAGCAACGTGGTGTAGCGACGAAAATTTAATTAATAGAGGTGTCCTTTAGACTATTCCATCCAGCAATTGTATGGTAACCAAGCTACCCGCATCAAGATTGCCAACTGATTCATCTAGCACAATAAAGCAATTAGCCAGTGACATGGAGCTTAAAATCGCTGACCCTTGCGAGCCAGTCGGCTTTACTTTCCAGGTGCCGTCACTATCTGCAAACAATACACCGCGCTGGAATTCGGTGCGACCAGTCATTTTCTTAATTTTTTCGGTACATTCAACCTTAAACATCGGTAATGGCGGTGGATTAGCTTGCCCCATTAACACTAAAAGCGCTTCTCGTACAAATTGATAAAATGTCACCATTACCGCAACTGGGTTGCCCGGCAAGCCAAAGTAATGTGCTGCTTTGTTATCGCCAGTTTGAATTTTGCCGTAAGCCAATGGTCGACCTGGTTTCATGGCGATTTTCCAGAACATCACTTGGCCATGTTTGGCTAATAATAGCTTCATATAATCGGCTTCACCCACCGACACACCGCCGCTGGTAATCACTACGTCAGCTTGGCTGGCGGCGGCTAGCAGGGTGCTTTCAAGTAAAGCAGGGGCATCGGCAATTGCGCCCATGTCTATTATTTCAACGCCCATTCGGCTTAACATGCCGTACAGCGTATAGCGGTTGCTATCGTATACTTGCCCTGTTTTCAGCACATCACCCACGCCAGCCAACTCATCGCCAGTAGAAAAAAAGGCTACTTTCAATTTTCGGCACACTAGCACCTCTGCGATGCCCAGCGATGCAATGAGGCCCAAATCAGCGGCGCGCATCAAATGCCCAGCGGCTAATACGCGCTGACCTTGCTGTAAATCCTCACCTGCGTATCGCACGTTCATGCCGCGTTTGGGGGCTTCGGTCAATATGATGTGGTCGCCTTCAACCATAACGCGCTCTTGCATCGCCACCGTGTTTGCGCTTATCGGCATCATGCCGCCTGTCATAATGCGTACACATTCGCCGCTTTTAAGTGCGCTATCGAATGATTTTCCAGCATACACCGTGCCGATTACTTTTAGCTTAGTCGCCGTGTCAGCGGCAACATCGTCCGCATTAAAAGCATATCCATCCATCGCTGAATTATCATAATTCGGCACATTGGCTGGCGACAGTATGTCTGCTGACAATATTCGGCCTAAGCTTGTGCGCAGTGCGATGCTTTCAGTTTGCTGCACTGGAGTTAGATATTGTTTAATAAATTGCCGCGCTTTTAGCACCGACATGGCGTTTGGATCGTAATCATCCATGCAGCTAGGATCTAAAATAATTTGAGAGATGGTGATGGCTTGGGTCATTTTTTAATCATTTCTTGCATAATAAAATCGGCAATTTGGCTGATGTTGTTTAAGTCTAACACGGGAATGTTGAGGTGTTGGGTCAGTGGCGCATCGCTGGCAAGCGCGATAATGTTGGGGTCTAGGCTAGCTAAAAGTGGCGTATTTAAACTCGGTCTAACCACTTCAATTTTACGGATAGCAGCAGATTTAAAGCCTTCAACCAAAATTAAGTCTGCATATTCTGGATTGATTTGTTGAATCAACACCGCTAAATTAGCCTCATTATCGGCATCTTCCAGCTCTGTCATTAAAGCCCAGCGCTTGCTTGAGGCAATGAGCGTTTGTACTGCCCCAGCCTCGCGGATTTTATAACTATCTTTACCAGGATGATCAATGTCAAATTTATGATGCGCGTGTTTAATCACCGAAACGCTGATGTTGCGTGACTTAAGCTCAGGAATCAGTAGTGTCACCAAAGTGGTTTTGCCAACATTGCTGCCTGCCGCGCAAATGCCTAAAATGGGTAACTGACTTTTTATTAGTAAATCGCCTTGTGTTAGCAGGTCGCTTGTTAATGGCTTGGTCGGATGGTTTTGCATTATGCTTTTCCTGCCAATGGTAGCGGCTCAAGCAGTGCTGCTAAGTCATCTGACCCAAATTTAGCTAAGCCATTAGAATCTTCAGAAAGCACACTAGCGGCAAGATCGGCTTTTTTCTCTTGTAAGGCGAGTATTTTTTCTTCTATGCTGCCCGCAACGACTAATTTATAGACGAATACATTGTTTTTTTGCCCAATTCTGTGCACGCGGTCTGTGGCTTGGTTTTCTGCGGCGGGGTTCCACCACGGGTCGTAATGAATCACCGTATCGGCGGCGGTAAGGTTTAAGCCTACGCCACCAGCTTTTAAGCTAATCAGAAAAATAGGCACTTCGCCTGCTTGAAAGCGACCTACGACACTTTCTCGATCTTGAGTATCGCCTGTGAGTAGCACATAGCCTAGTTTCAACTGGTTCAATTCAGCCTCTATTAAGCTTAGCATTGAGGTGAATTGTGAAAAAACCAGTATGCGCCGACCTTCATCCACTAATTCAGGCAGCATTTCCATGAGCATATCTAGCTTGGCGTGTTCTTTGACCCGTTTTGCCGCGTCATTTTTAAGAAGGCGCGGGTCGCAACACACTTGGCGCAGTTTAAGCAAAGCATCGAGAATGATAATATGACTGCGGGCAAAGCCTTTGCTGGCGATTTCTTCGCGCACGCGGGTATTCATGGCACTACGTACTGCTTCGTACAGGTCGCGCTGACCGCCTTCTAGTTCCACACTACGCACGATAATTGTTTTGGGTGGCAGTTCTTTTGCCACATCTTCTTTGCGTCTGCGCAAAATAAAGGGCTTGATGCGCCGTGCCAGCAAATTGCGGCGTAGGGCATCGCCATGTTTTTCTATGGGTGTGCGCCAAGTTTTGCTGAAGCTTTTGCTATCACCTAAAAATCCGGGAAGCAGAAAATCAAATTGCGCCCATAATTCTCCCAAATGGTTTTCTAGCGGCGTACCTGTTAAGCACAGACGGTGGCGCGCGTTTAGTTTTCGCACGGTTTGGGCTGATTTACTGGCAGCATTTTTAACCACCTGCGCTTCATCTAAAATGAGCAAATGATATTCGTGAGCGGCGATGGTTTCTTCATCGCGCCACAATAGCGGGTAAGTGGTGAGTACTACATCGTACTCAAGTATTTGTGAAAACCTTTCGGCGCGGTCTTTGCCGTGTAGCGATAACACCTTGATGTCGGGGGCAAAGCGTGCGGCTTCATGCTTCCAGTTAAATATGAGTGACGTGGGCATGACAATAAGTGCGGGTTTATCCATACGCCCCGCTTCTTTTTCCAGCAAAATGTGCGCTAAAGCTTGCGCGGTTTTCCCTAGCCCCATGTCGTCTGCGAGTATGCCTGCGAGATCTTGCTCGCGCAGATATTGCAACCAAGCCACACCTTCAAGTTGATACGGGCGTAGTTGCAAGGTCAGCCCTAGGGGTGGCGCGATGGCCGTTATTCCCGTTTGACGCCGAAGTTTATTCGCAAGCTGGCGCACAGCCTCTGCGCCTTTAAATTGCCAACGCTCCATGTTGGATAGCTCTGCCAACCGTGGCGCATCCAGTTTAGAAAAACGCAATACGCCATCGGGGCGGCGATCAAATAAATCAATTAGCGTGAGCGCCAGCATTTTAAGCCGATTAGCAGGGGCTAATATTCGCGAGCCATCGGGCAATAACAGCGTGATTTTTTCAGCATCGTCTATTTGTTGCAGTTGTTTAACATCCAGCCAGCGCGGTTCGCGTTGAAACAGCTCATAAAGCAAGGGAGCGAGTGCTAGGCGATTGCCGTCGACGATAATGCCCATATCTAGGCTAAACCAGCCGTTTGCATCCTCGTTGATGTCTGCATCCCAGGTGCTGATTTCCAATACTAAATGACGGAAATTGGGCGGAATAACAATATTCCAGCCTCTTTCACGTAAATTGGGGAGGGCGCTTTGCATGAATTCAGCCCATGCGAGTTCGTCATGCAGGGTGTACCACCTATTGGCGTGTGGTTGGTTATAAAGCAGGTGCGGCGATATTTTCTGCAAGTCAAATAATGCTAGCGATTTAAGGTAATCGGCTTCGACTTTAACTTGTCGTTTAATTTGCACCGTTTCGCCCTCTGGCGTGGTGACAAATTCTTTTAGGCTGCCTGCTGAAAAACTAAATTCATCATAAGCAAAGGTAACCTCTGCATAGTCAATTTCAATATTGCCATAAGGGTAGCCACGAAACTTGGATAACCAAGTGCGGGCAGAGGTCGCCAAGGTGAGTGTGGGGATAGGCGCCGATGTAATCGTGCGTAAGCTCGTCACATTATCTGGCAAGGGTAAGTTGGGGGCAAACTCACGTAGCACATTCGCTACAACCGCCACATCTACCGCATGTAATGGCGGTAAAGTTTTAAGCTGAGTCAAATCTTCTGCCGTAAAGGGGATGTTCAGCGGCCCCACTTGCTCGGTTTTTGCATCAACATACCAACTGGTATCTAGCGTAAGTATGGTGGTTGCGGCAGGGTTGGATAGCAATTTTGGTGCAATAGTGTCATCAATACTGGGTTGCCATTCCAGCCAGCCAGTGCGCTCTGCGCCTAGCGTTAGGGGGTAAGAAGTCACATATTCGTATTTATTTTCTAGTTTTGTGGCAAAAAATAACTTGCCTGTCGCCAGCATTTGTTTCAGCGCATCTTCACCCAAACGCCCTTTGAGGGGGTAAATCTCAGAGTAGTTATATTTATTACGCGTCGCCCAAAGCGAGCGCAGAATGACAATATCTTCTTCATCGACAAATTTAGGTGGCTGTATGATTGCGCGTTCAACATTGCTCCAACCTTGTGCGCTGTGGTGTGGTCTGCCGTCAGCATCTGCGCGACCTTTTAATAGGTAGATACCATATTCGTTGTCATAGTGGTTTTGTTTGAGTAGGTAAAATAATTGCTCCGTGCGTTTAGTCGAGGCGCTTAATGTTTTCTTTTTAGCCCCGCTAGAGGCCGTGCGTTTATAACTTTCTAGCCATTGTAAAACAGCGGGATTGATCTTAGGTATAAGCGCTTTTTGCGCGTAAAGCAAGCCAGCATTTACTTGGGATTTTTCAAGGGCATTTAGCAAAACTGCCGCCGTATGCTTACATTCATAACCAACGGGACAGGTGCAGTTTGCCTCAATCTCCACCCCACCTTGTTTATCTTTAAAAAAAGCGACATCAACCTGATAAGGTTGAGACGACGTCCCCTTGACTTGCGCAAGAATAGTCTCTGACAGTATTTCTAAGTGACTCACTGCATTCAGATAAGCTATGCCTTTTTGCGCTTCACGGTTACCAAGCCAGCGAGTAATGTCAGCACGGGTGTAATTTTTGGTGAGTGTCATATGTTTTTTTAAGGCGAATGTCGATTGGGTCTTTAGACTCTTTATCTTGCCAGTAATGGCCGCCCATTTCCACCTATTTTTTTACAGCATCTGGCAGTTAATTTAGCTTAAGTGGGGGGTGCAAGAGTCTCGGCAGTTAAATTTCGCCCCCATTGCCAGATAAAGAAAATTGATAACAGACGGCTATTGCCCGAAAATGTCGCACATGAGCGACTGCTATAGGAAGCTGAAACTCAGCAATCCAGTAAAGTAAGTTACCTCATAAAGACAGTAAATCAATAGATTTTAAATTTAACTAAAATCTTCTTCAAGCTTTAAATGCACAAAACTTTACGAAGACCCTTCAAAAAGAGTTGAATATCAAGTAAAAAACGTTAAAAATAGATGCCCTGCGAGGCAATAGGGACGGGCTTCCCAGAGCATCTGTTTTGATGCTATTGCTGATGTGGGCTTAATTTAAGGTAACACTTTTGCTTCTAAAACAGCCAAATCTGCAAGGGTGTTCAAGTTAACAAAGGCCTCGCTACAGTCACTAAAATCCACTTCAATATACTTTTGACACTTCTGCCAAGCGCTCACTTTACGTCCGCCGTTGTTTAAATAATCGACCAAGCTTTTAGCCACAGTTTTTTTACATAAACAAAATACTGGCTGTGACTCACCGTTGCAAGTGGCAACGGCAATGTCAGCGTCATTTTTAATTAACGCTGCCATTAAACGGGATGCTAAATTTAGCGGTATTAGCGGCGAGTCGCATGGCACCGCGAGCAAATAATCATACTTGGCGTATTTTAAGCCTAAGTTAATGCCCGCCAACGGCCCCGAAAAATCAGCAGTTTCATCTTGCCGCACGGGGTAATTTAACGTTTGATATTGGCTAATTTCACGGTTGGCGTTAATGATGATTTCATCGACTTGTGGTTTTAAGCGTTCAATGACATGCAGAATTAGTGGTTTTTGTTGAAATGCGACTAGGCCTTTATCTACGCCACCCATACGAGTAGCGCGCCCGCCGGCAAGAATAATGCTTGAAATTGCCATCTTTAATTCAACAAAAGTGGCTAGCCACCGGTATGCGACATAAACCGAATCACCGCTGGTTCGGCACGTTTTAAATCAAAATCATGCCCTTTGGGTTTGGTCGCCATGCTGCCTAATATTGCATCAATCAGTGGTTGGTCATTCTCAGGATTGTTTCTTAACAGCGGCATTAAATCGACTTTATCTTCTTGGCCTAGACACAAATATAATTCGCCTTTACAGCTAATGCGCACCCGGTTACAACTTTCACAAAAATTGTGACTATGCGGTGAAATAAAGCCGATTTTAGTATCAGTGTTTGCCACCCGCCAATAACGTGCTGGGCCGCCAGTGCTCTCCGTGCTTGAAACTAGCGGAAACTCACTTTGGAGTATTTTAAGCGTATCGACATTGCTGCAAAAGGTCGATTCTCTGGTGTGGTTCACATCACCCAAGGGCATTTCTTCAATAAACGAAATATCAATGGCTTGTGCAATGGCAAAATTGACGAGTGTTAGTAGTTCGTCATCATTAACACCGCGCATCAGCACCGAGTTTAATTTAATGTTTTCAAAGCCTACAAGCTTTGCCGCTTGTATACCGCGCAACACTTTATCTAGCTCGCCAGTGCGGGTGATTTTTTTGAAGCGTGCTGCATCTAAGCTATCTACACTGATGTTGATGCGTTTAACGCCTGCATTTTTTAAATCTTGCGCTTGATTTTCTAATTGGCTGCCGTTGGTCGTCAGCACTAGCTCATTAAGCCTGGCAAGCTTGCCAATCTCTTCAAGCAACCATAATGCATTTTTACGGACTAATGGCTCGCCGCCTGTAATGCGCACTTTACTAACACCTAATGAGACGAACACTTTAACCAGTCGCACACATTCTTCGAGACTCAAAACTTCTTCACGCGGTAAAAAAGTCATTTTTTCTGCCATGCAATATACACAGCGAAAGTCGCAGCGGTCTGTAATAGAGAGGCGGATGTAATCAACAGTGCGGCCAAATTGATCTATTAAGTTAATAGGCAGTTTGGCTGGCAGGTTTGTAGATGAATTAAGCACTTTTTTAATCTCTATTTGTCGTATTGGAAAAACAATCAAGCAGTGTAATATACTATTACGTGTAGCAATATAATATTAGTAGATTTGGAGGAGTTAGTTTGCAAGCTTTACAAACACAAATAGATGCCTTGATTAGTCAGCATCAAAACATGCCTGGCGCGTTATTGCCATTACTGCATGCTATTCAAGATAATGTTGGCTATGTGCCAGAATCTTCTTACACACACATTGCAAAAGCCTTGAGTTTGTCAGTGGCGGAGGTGCATGGCGTGGTGTCTTTTTACCACCATTTTCGCACACATAAGCCAGGTCGCCATATTCTGCAAATCTGCCGCGCTGAATCTTGTCAGTCTATGGGTTCTGAATCTTTAGAAGCGCATGCAAAAAAATGTTTAAATGTTGATTATCACCAAACCACCACTGACGAAGCTATTACATTGTTGCCAGTATATTGCCTAGGTAATTGTGCGCTATCCCCCGCAGTTATGCTGGATGATGAAGTTTATGGACGTGTGTCCGCCGCAGATTTGGATGGATTAATTGCAGAGGCGAAGGCATAAAATGACCACTAAAGTATATATTCCCCGCGATTCAAGCGCGCTTTCGATGGGCGCTGAGAAGGTGGCGGTTGCTATTGCCTTAGAAGCAAAGCAACGTGGTTTAGATGTCGAGATTATTCGTAATGGCTCACGCGGCCTTTATTGGCTGGAAACGATGGTAGAAGTGGCGACTGAGCAAGGTCGTGTCGCTTATGGGCCAGTGAAAGTAAGTGACGTTGCCTCATTATTGGATGCCGACTTTTTAAATGCCAAGCCTCATGCCTTGAGTTTGGGTTTAACTGAAGAGATGGATTGGCTAAAAAAACAGCAGCGTTTAACTTTTGCGCGGGTTGGTATCACAGACCCCATTTCACTTACGGATTACATTGCGCATGACGGTTATAAGGGCCTGAAAAATGCACTGGCATTATCTGCGGCTGACATTGTCAAAACCGTCACAGATTCTGGTTTGCGTGGTCGTGGAGGTGCGGCTTTTCCGACTGGCATTAAGTGGAAAACAGTATTAGCTTGCGAAGCCAAGCAAAAATATATCGTGTGTAATGCAGATGAAGGCGATTCAGGGACATTTTCAGATCGCATGATTATGGAAAATGACCCGTTTGTCTTAATTGAAGGCATGACCATTGCTGGCATTGCCGTTGGCGCCACACAAGGGTATATCTATTTGCGCTCAGAATATCCACATGCTTTAGTAGCACTCAATGCGGCAATAGCTTCAGCCACAGAAGCGGGTTATTTGGGCGACAATGTGTTAGCCAGTGGTAAAGCATTTAATTTAGAAGTGCGCCGCGCAGCGGGTGCTTATGTGTGTGGTGAGGAAACCTCTTTATTAGAAAGCTTGGAAGGCAAGCGCGGTGTGGTACGTTTTAAACCACCATTGCCAGCCATAGAAGGTTTGTTCGGTAAACCTACCGTAGTGAATAACGTGATTTCACTCGCCACCGTGCCTATTATTTTGGATAAGGGCGCGCAATATTACGCTGATTACGGCATGGGCCGCTCTCGCGGTACTTTGCCGATTCAGTTGGCGGGTAATCTCAAGCATGGCGGGCTAGTGGAGTTGGCATTCGGCATTACTTTGCGTGAGTTACTTTATGATTATGGCGGTGGTTCGGCGACAGGTAAGCCAATTCGAGCGGTGCAAGTCGGTGGGCCATTGGGTGCATTTTTGCCAGAAAGCCAATTTGATACGCCGTTAGATTACGAAGAGTTTACTAAGATTTGGGCGGTGTTGGGCCATGGTGGCATTGTAGCGTTTGACGATACGGTTGATATGGCTAAAATGGCACGATACGCTTTTGAATTTTGTGCGATTGAGTCCTGCGGAAAATGTACGCCTTGCCGCATAGGTGCTACACGCGGGGTGGAGGTGATTGATAAAATCATCGCTGGTAAAGATACGGTTAAGAACATTAAATTGGTGCGCGATTTAAGCGACACGATGTTGAATGGTTCCTTGTGTGCATTGGGTGGTATGACGCCTTACCCAGTATTGAGTGCGATGAATCATTTCCCTGAAGACTTTGGTATTGCAAATACCTAGCTATTTCAAAGTCTTTGGTATTTTAAAAACTTAGCGATAAAGATTTAAATTTAAAGAATACAAAGCTACGGCCTAAGTTTAACTAAGGCCGTGAGCAGGAGAGCCAAAATGGACGATATTAAATACAGCAACACGCCACAACATGATCATGAACATAGCCGCACTAGTTATGATGATCAGAAAGATTATGGTACGCCCGCAAGCCAATCTGATGTGCAAATAACGCTGACTATTGATGATAGAGAAATTACCGTGCCAGAAGGTACCTCTATCATGCGAGCGTCCATTTTGGCGGGTATAAACGTGCCAAAATTGTGCGCTACCGATAGTTTGGAGCCATTTGGTTCGTGCCGCCTGTGTGTGGTCGAAATTGAAGGCCGTCGCGGTTTTCCTGCCTCTTGCACTACGCCAGTGGCTGAGGGCTTAATAGTGCGTACGCAAACGCCAAAATTAGCTGATATTCGTCGAGGAACGATGGAGCTTTATATTTCAGATCATCCATTAGATTGTCTAACTTGTGCAACTAATGGTGATTGTGAATTGCAAGATATGGCTGGCGCGGTTGGCTTGCGCGAAGTGCGCTACGGCTACGAAGGCGAGAATCATCTTAAAGCTGAAAAAGATGAATCGAATCCTTATTTTAGCTTTGACCCAAGTAAATGTATCGTCTGCTCACGCTGTGTACGCGCTTGCGAAGAAACGCAAGGTACGTTTGCCTTAACAATTTCAGGCCGTGGTTTTGACTCAAAAGTGTCAGCGGGTATTAGCAACTTTTTAGATTCTGAATGTGTTTCCTGTGGCGCTTGTGTACAAGCTTGTCCTACGGCTACCTTGATTGAAAAAACCGTCATAGAACACGGCGTTCCAGAACATAGCGTGACAACTACTTGCGCTTATTGTGGTGTGGGTTGCTCATTTGATGCGGAAATGAAAGGCGAAGAGGTGATTCGCATGGTGGCGAATAAGAATGGTGGCGCGAATCATGGCCACTCATGCATTAAAGGCCGCTTTGCTTGGGGGTATGCCACCCATAAAGACCGCATTACCACGCCAATGATACGTAAAAACATCCATGACGAATGGCAGCAAGTGAGTTGGGATGAAGCGATTAATTATGCCGCTAGTGAAATTCAACGTATTCAAACTAAATATGGTAAAGATGCGGTAGGCGGTATTACTTCATCGCGCTGCACCAATGAAGAAGTCTACGTGGTGCAAAAACTAGTGCGCGCTGTATTTGGCGTAAACAACGTAGATACTTGCGCACGCGTTTGTCATTCACCTACCGGTTACGGTCTTAAGCAGACCATAGGTGAATCTGCTGGTACGCAAACCTTTGACTCGGTGATGAAGTCGGACGTAATTTTTGTGATTGGGGCGAACCCAACCGATGGTCACCCAGTATTTGCTTCTCAAATGAAGCGTCGTTTGCGTGAAGGGGCAAAACTTATTATTGCAGATCCGCGCGTGATTGACTTGGTCTCATCACCGCATGTTAAAGCGGATTACCACCTTAAATTAAGGCCGGGCACTAACGTGGCTTTGATTTCTGCACTAGGTCATGTGATTGTGACTGAGGGTTTGGTTGACGAAGTGTTTGTAAAAGAACGTTGCGAGTGGGATTCATTTGTGGCTTGGCGTGATTTTGTTGCACTAAATCAAAATTCGCCAGAAGTGTTAAGCTTGGTGATAGGTGTTCCAGCAGAAGATATTCGGGCTGCGGCAAGATTGTTCGCGACTGGTCGCAATGCCGCTATTTATTATGGTTTAGGCGTTACCGAGCATAGCCAAGGTTCTACCATGGTGATGGGTATTGCTAATCTTGCGATGGCCACTGGCAATATTGGCCGTGAAGGTGTGGGCGTTAACCCGCTACGTGGTCAAAATAATGTGCAAGGCTCCTGTGACATGGGCTCTATGCCGCATGAATATCCAGGCTATCGCCATGTGTCAGACGAGGCTACTCGCAAATTATTTGAAGCGGCATGGGGTAGACCGCTTAGCAACGATCCAGGTTTGCGTATCCCCAATATGTTAGACAACGCCATTGATGGCAGCTTTAAGGCCCTTTATTGTGTGGGCGAAGATATTGTGCAATCCGATCCAAATACGCAACATGTCACGCGTGCGCTGGAATCAATGGAATGCGTCATAGTGCAGGATCTATTCTTGAATGAAACTGCCATGTTTGCCCATGTATTTTTCCCAGGCGCAACATTCTTAGAAAAAAGTGGTACGTTTACTAATGCAGAACGTCGAATTTCTCCAGTACGCCGTGTGATGACGCCTAAAAATGGTAAAGAAGATTGGGAAGTGACAGCGGCATTATCCAATGCACTTGGTTATCCTATGCATTACAAACATGCCTCAGACATTATGGATGAAGTGGCTAGCCTAACACCGACCTTTAAAGGCGTAAGCTTTAAGAAGTTAGACGAGCTAGGCAGCATACAGTGGCCTTGTAATGACAAACAGCCACTAGGCACGCCAACCATGCATATTGATGAGTTTGTGCGTGGTAAAGGTAAATTCTTTGTTACGGAATATGTACCTACCACGGAAAAAGTAACGCCTAAATATCCGTTAATTTTAACTACTGGCCGTATTTTGTCGCAATACAACGTGGGCGCACAAACGCGCCGGACCAAAAACGTGGAATGGCACAAAGAAGACTTGGTTGAGATTCATCCACATGATGCAGAAGAGCGCGGCATTAAAGAGGGTGATTGGGTTGGCATTGCTAGCCGTGCTGGTGAAACCGTATTGCATGCAAAAATCAGTGAGCGCGTTCAACCTGGCGTTATTTATACTACTTTCCACCATCCGGAATCTGGCGCAAACGTCATTACTACAGAGAATTCAGACTGGGCGACCAACTGCCCTGAGTTTAAAGTCACTGCTGTACAGGTCACGCGCGTATCGCAATTATCTGAATGGCAACGTAATTATCAAACGTTTAGTGAGGAGCAAATTGCTTTCACTGGCAAAAAGCCAGAGGCATCAGAGGCGTAAGGACATTTGACGGTAACTACGTGCTTGTTAGGTATTTAAGTGGATATCCCCATGGTGGACATATCTAGAGAGGACTTTTGTGATTCCTCGATAAGGTTTAATAATGACGCGACGGGCGAGTATGCGGTTAGTAAGTATCATGCAGGAATTGTTGAAGCTAAAATGGATGTCATTGCAGAGGAAGTGCCGATTGCCTTGGTGTATAACGGCATTTCCCATGCAGTGATGCTTGCAACGCCACAAGACCTTGAGGACTTTGCTCTGGGATTTTCTTTAAGCGAAGGTATTTTAGATACGCCTAGTGATTTGTACGGTATGGATATTGTGCAGCAGCCACAAGGCGTTGAATTGCATTTAGACGTTGCAACTCAATGTTTTCAGCGCCTAAAAGAAAAGCGCCGTAATATGACAGGCCGAACTGGTTGTGGCTTATGTGGCAGTGAAAGTTTAGAGCAGGCTTTACGCTTTCCAGCGATTGTGCTGAGTAGAAAGACAAAGAAAATTGCAGGGTCAGTGATTAACTTAGCTTTTGCCAATATTCGTCAGCAACAAAAGTTGCAAGCGCTTACAGGCGCCACGCATGCGAGTGCTTGGGTTAATCTGCAAGGTGATATAGTGTTGATTCGTGAAGATGTTGGTCGCCATAATGCTTTAGATAAGTTGATAGGTGCGATGGCAAGAAAGTCTAAATTTGAACCTGATCTTGGTGAAAATGGTTTTGTCCTTACCACCAGTCGTGCCAGTTATGAAATGGTACAGAAAACTGCAAGTGCTGGCATTAATATGCTGGTGGCAATTTCAGCACCCACTGGCTTAGCGATTAAAGTGGCCGAGCAATGCCACTTAACCTTAGTCGGATTTGCGCGCGAAAATAGTTATGTGGTGTATTCGCATCCAGAAAATATTATGTCGTAAAAAAATAGTACGAAAAATAAAGATGACACCTTAAATAATAATCGAAATTACAAAGAGTATTTCACGTATGAAAATAGAACATTTAGTCACCATGGCCAATCAAATCGGCGATTTTTTTAAATATTTCCCAAATCAAGCGCAAGCAAAAATAGATATTGCGCAGCATTTAGAGCACTTTTGGGCGAGTAGTATGCGTGACCAAATTTTAGCGCATGTGATAGAGCACAATGGCGCTGGGCTAGAGCCTATTGTCCGCGATGCCATTAAAGAGCACATCAGCAGTAATCAAAAAAATTAATTACATTTAAGCCCATGCTAATTTAATCACAAGCCAGCAAAGCAATGCTGACAGCAGAAGTGTATTTCCTAATTCCGCTTATTTTCTTGGCGGCGATGCTATTTTCATCGGTAGGTCATGGTGGCGCATCGGCATACCTAGCGGCTATGGCACTTATGAACGTTGCCCCAGCCAGTATGCGACCTGCTGCCTTGGTGCTAAACATCCTAGTCGCATCCATTGCAATCTATAAATTTTATCGCGCAGATGCCTTTTCATGGCGTTTATTCGTACCGCTCAGTATCGCCTCTGTTCCCGCTGCATTTATTGGTGGATTAGTGAGTTTGCCCAATCACTTTTATAAACCTATAGTTGGATTGGTGCTTATTTTTGCCGCGTGGCATATTTTTACCCAAGCCAAAAAGCCATATGCAGTCAATCAGTCTGCGGCTAAAACATCTGTGTTATTGGGAGTAGGTGCGATTTTAGGCCTACTGTCTGGGCTTACGGGAATCGGCGGAGGCGTGTTTTTAAGCCCGATATTGCTATTCTATAAATGGGCTGAAACTAAGGTAATTTCAGGCGTGGCTGCGGCATTTATTTTAATGAATTCAATTGCGGGCTTAATCGGCGTTTTAAGCAAACAACCAAACTTGCCGGCGGCTTTGCCTTATTGGGCGGTGGCCGCAGTCATCGGTGGTTTAATTGGAGCGGAATGCGGTAGCAGGCGCCTTACCAACCCAAGCATTAGAAAGCTATTAGCTTTAGTGCTACTACTAGCGGGTGGTAAAATGATGCTCGCTGGTTAGGCATACACATTTAAATCAATTACTTAATGCGTTTAAATAATCTAAAGCCTTCTTTTCTATCGGCCGTGCGCTTGCCTTTCCATATCATCATCCATTCTTGACCTGGGTGCATGTCCCCAATACCTTTTACATCCTGCAACAGATATAAATCACAGCTTAATTGTTGTGATGCTTCAAATGGTTGTAATTTTATGTCAGTGTAATAATTCAGTAGTAAGCGTTGAGGTTGGGCCACATTTAAGCTACTGAGGCAATTGTAATTTTTTGGCAAAGCTGCATGGAGACTTGCAAAAACGGGCTGATAGCTTTTGGCTGAATCTAAAAGAGGCAACCAAAGCGTCATGAGTAAGCCCCAACCGAAGGTCATACCTACCGCCCAATTGGTGACTGTTGATTTGTTGGTTTGTTTCGCGCGAATGCACACCAAAATCCAAATAGCAGAAATTGCCAGTGCAATAATTAGCGCAACCCAGTTCAAATGAATGTCATTTGTGCCTGATAGAAACTGCATTCTGGATTTAATTTTAGCTGGATAGCCAGTCATCATCGCCAACCAGCCCAACCAGATTAACGCGCCGATTAATCCGAAAAGCAGCACACCAAACCAGTTTAAGGCTGCTGCTAAGCCTCGTTTAAGATGTTCCACGCTGCCCGCTGCAAGCGCAACTAGAGGCAGGAGCAATGGAAGTGCATTAATATCTTTTGCTGAAGCACCAAAGCCCAAAAAAAACAGGCTGGTGATAAAAAAACTAATGATTAGCTGAAATTTTGGGTTTATAAGTAATTGCTGGCGATAACGCCATAAGCCAAGAAGCGCAAGTGGGAGTGCTGGCCATGCATACCAGATTAAAATACGTAAAAAATACAGGTGATTGAGTTGATTGAAGCTGCTGACGCTGCTTTGCCACCAACTGTTAAGCAATGCTGGCGCATTCAAGTGCATCAACATTAGCCAAGCCGCGATGAATGGCGCAGCGATTAAAAAGGACGTTGCAATAACGGTGATAAAGCTACGCGTTCGCCAAGCCCTGAAAAATAAAGGCAAAGCTAGCGCGGTGCTGGTTAATATTAGTAGTGGCATCAGGCCGGCAGATAGAAATCCAATGCCAATCGATGCGCCTAGCAGTCCGCTTGCACGCCAAGGGCGGCGTTTAGATAGCGCTAAGGCATAAAAGCCTGACGCAGTGCAGGCTAGGCCAGCGACATCGTTGACCAAGCTGTGTGCGCTTATTACCAAGCCAATCGTCCCTATCATGATGAACGTTGCGTGACGGCCAACCCCGCGTGCCCATAGTTCTCGGCCCGTCATGCCAATCATCAGTAAAATGATGGTTAGCCAAATGGCATTGAACAATCTAGCACCATCATGCATATCTAAAAATGGCGCCAAAACTTTAGCACTAGCGGCAGCGATTAAATAATATAAAGGGGGCGAATCTAGTGAAGTTTCACCGCTCGCTAATGGCGCGATGAGGCTACCACCATCATAAATTGACTTCACGATGCTAATACTAGTCGATTCAAGCGGCTTCCAAGGTGCATGGACAATTAATCCTAATAGAATCCAAATGGCACATAACACCAGTAATAGCTGTGTTTTTGCCGCTTCACCCACGCGCGCACGGGGTGTCGACATATTACCTTGCCAATCATGATCAAGTTGAAAGCGCATAATACTTAAGTGAATTAGTTTTTATTTTGTTGGCTAGAGATGTGATTTTAACTGATTGCAGCATTTAGCGAAAATCTCTATTAAATTCAAGCTATATCTTATGGATATTTGAGTCTAAATGGAAAAGGCAGCCGAAGCTGCCTTTTATTTTTTGCAATATTCGCATGCAATGCTAGATTGCAAATTTGATTACATACCGTATTTTTTACGGAATTTATCTACACGACCAGCGGTATCTAAAATCATTTGTTTACCTGTGTAAAACGGGTGTGATTTTGATGATACTTCAATTTTAACTAGTGGGTATTCTTTGCCGTCAGTCCACTTCATTTTGTCGCGAGCTACAATAGTAGAGCGAGTCATAAATGTAAAATCTGCACCAACGTCTTGAAAAATAACGTCGCGATATTCTGGATGAATTCCGTCTTTCATAATTTTAGCCTCAATATTTTGCCGAAAGATACGGCGTAGTTAATATACGCATCTAAATATGCGTACTTTTGTAATAACGCAGCATTATATTTACATTCTGCCTGCTATGCAAGGTGAATAAAACTGTGCATGCGCGTTAATGTTTTAGTCTAACCTCTACGCATGCTATCAAAAAAGTCAGCATTGTTTTTGGTGGCTTTAATTTTGTCCAGCAAGAACTCCATCGCCTCAATATCATCCATTGGGTATAGCAGTTTACGTAGAACCCAAATTTTCTGTAGCACATCTTTTTCGATGAGTAATTCTTCGCGACGTGTACCAGATTTATTAACATTAATAGCTGGGTATTGGCGTTTTTCAGCCATTTTACGATCAAGATGGATTTCCATATTGCCCGTACCTTTAAACTCTTCATAGATCACATCATCCATGCGCGAGCCTGTGTCTACAAGTGCGGTAGCAATAATGGTAAGTGAGCCACCTTCTTCAATATTACGCGCTGCACCAAAGAATCTTTTTGGACGTTGTAACGCATTAGCATCCACACCACCAGTTAATACTTTGCCTGATGAAGGAATTACCGTGTTGTAGGCACGGGCTAATCTAGTAATTGAGTCTAGCAAAATAACCACATCTTTTTTGTGCTCAACCAAGCGCTTAGCTTTTTCAAGCACCATTTCGGCGACTTGTACATGACGTGTTGCGGGCTCATCAAAGGTGGAAGCAACAACCTCGCCTTTTACTGAGCGCGTCATTTCAGTGACCTCTTCAGGGCGCTCATCAATCAATAGTACGATTAGAATGACATCAGGATGGTTGGCCGTAATGGCGTGTGCAATATTTTGCATCATCACTGTTTTGCCGCTTTTTGGGCTGGCAACCAGCAATCCACGCTGACCGCGACCAATAGGCGCAATCATATCAATCACACGGCTAGTGATGTTTTCTACGCCTTTGATGTCGCGTTCTAATGTGAGTGGAATGGTTGGGAATAGCGGTGTTAAGTTTTCAAACAATATTTTATGTTTAGTATTCTCTGGCGCCTCACCATTCACCACGTCTACTTTAACTAAAGCAAAATAACGTTCGCCATCTTTAGGGATGCGAATTTCGCCTTGTATAGTGTCACCAGTGTGCAGATTGAAGCGGCGAATTTGAGATGGCGATACATAAATATCATCTGGTCCAGCCAAATAAGACGAGTCAGGTGAACGCAGGAAGCCGAATCCATCTTGTAGCACTTCAAGCGTACCGTCCCCAAAAATGCTTTCACCTTTTTTGGCTTTGTGTTTCAAAATGGCAAAAATCAGATCCTGCTTGCGCATGCGGCTAGCATTTTCGATTTCGTCGGCAATAGCCATTTCAACTAACTCAGTAACGGGCAGATGTTTAAGGTCGGATAAGTGCATGGAGGCTCACTAGAACAAGATGTGTGTGGGGATGATTGAAAACTACTGACGTAAAATTTTATTGCGATTTTTGTAAACAGTTGGTGTTGTAAATGCTCAATTATTTTGAATTAACGTCAGCATTTACAACAATGTTTACAGCGTAATGCGTTTAGATGTTGCTGTCAATAAACGCAGTTAATTGTGATTTAGATAATGCACCGACTTTGGTCGCTTCTACGTTGCCATTTTTAAATAACATTAGGGTAGGGATGCCGCGAATACCGTATTTAGGTGGCGTTAACTGATTGTCATCGATATTGAGTTTGGCCACTTTTAGGCGACCAGCGTACTCTTTAGAAATTTCATCCAAAATCGGCGCAATCATTTTGCAGGGACCACACCATTCTGCCCAGTAGTCTACTAATACAGGAAGTTGAGACTGCAAAACGTCCTGTTCAAATCCTGCATCGCTAAGGTGTGTAATGTGCTCGCTCATGAAAAACCTCTATTTGAATAATACTTTGGAATAAATACGTATCGTAACGAAAAAAACTGATTTAGTGAAGTGTAAATAATAAAAAATATATTTAGTTAATCACGTTATATTGCATGCGTTCAAAGTGACTGGATCGCTCTATAAGCTTAGTTAGTTCTCATCCATAAACACCATAAATTATCACTGGCGATCAATTAGCATGCTCTTATGATGCGAGTTTGCTTGCCCATTCTGGTTAAAATCAGCTCAACTTGGCTGCATTTAAGCAAGCAAGCGGCTTCTCAAT
>CAINBI010000134.1 GCA_903846555.1 uncultured Pseudomonadota bacterium | reverse complement strand
GTGGTACATAATTCTAAATATATGGTGTGTATTTCTCCGTACGTCCATCAGTTGGATACCTCACAATGGCAAACCCAGCCATTGTAAGCTATCCAACTCGGGGGCAAGCCCCCGAGATTTTCGCTTTGCGGTTAAAAATAAACTACTTACCCAATTCTTCCATACGAATCTTGACCAACTTTCCAACAATGGCTGGCAAGGCTTCAATTTCAGCAATGCCTGCATCCATATTTTTTTCAACAGTTACATGCGTCAATATTACAATGTCAGCTTCTGTTTCGTTGTCATCAGGCTCTTTTTGCAATAGCGCATCAATCGAAATATTGCGGTCTGCAAGAATTTTAGTCACACCAGCCAGCACGCCAGGTTTGTCTGATGCGCGTAAACGTAAGTAATAAGCGCTATTGATATCACTGATAGCTAAAATCGGCAAATCCACTAGTTGATCCGCTTGAAAGCCTAAATACGGCACACGCTGCTCTATGCTAGCGCCAGTCATACGCGCCACATCCATCAAATCTGCCACCACCGAACTAGCCGTCGGTTCTGCACCCGCACCAGCACCGTAATATAAGGTTGGGCCAACCGCATCACCCTTAACCACTACCGCGTTCATAGCACCATTAACATTAGCCACTAAGCGCTTCTCAGAAATCAATGTCGGATGCACACGCAACTCAACGCCAGCTTCAGTACGCTTTGTAATACCCAATAGCTTTACACGATAGCCTAACTCTTCAGCATATTTAATATCGGTTTGTTGCAGCTTAGTAATGCCTTCTGTATAGGCTTGTTCAAACTTCATCGGCATACCGAATGCAATGGCCGCCATAATAGTAAGCTTATGTGCGGCATCGATACCTTCTACGTCGAAGGTTGGGTCAGCTTCTGCATAGCCCAATCGTTGCGCTTCACCCAGTACATCCGCAAAGGCTAAGCCTTTTTCACGCATTTCAGTCAGAATGAAATTAGTTGTGCCATTGATGATGCCTGCAACCCACTCAATACGGTTGGCACCCAAACCTTCACGAAGTGCTTTAATGATAGGAATGCCGCCCGCCACAGCAGCCTCATAAGCCACAATTACGCCCTTGCACTGTGCGGCAGAAAAAATCTCATTGCCATGCAGTGCTAACAAAGCTTTGTTGGCTGTCACCACATGCTTGCCATTTTCAATGGCTTTTAACACCAACTCTTTACTTAATGTGTAGCCACCAATTAGCTCAACCACCACATCTACCGCTGGGTTGTTCACTACAGCAAAAGCATCATTAGTGACATTAATTTTGCCACCCGTAATCGTTTTTGCATGCTCGACATTTCTATCGGCAATTTGCACAATATCAATTGCACAACCAGTACGGCGGGTAATTTCTGCCGCGTTACGTGTTAATACTGTATAGGTGCCACCTCCAACGGTGCCGATGCCTAAAAGACCTACGTTAAGTTGCTTCAAACTTTAGCTCCAAACTTTTTTCTATAATTTTCTAAAAACCGTGCAATACGTTTAATGGCTTCGGTTAAATCATCCACATTTGGTAAAAATACCACGCGAAAATGATCGGTTGCCTTCCAATTAAAACCAGAACCTTGCACGAGCAACACTTTTTCTTCTAACAATAAATCTAAAATAAACTGCTGATCATTTTCAATTGGATAGACCGCTGGATCTAGTTTAGGGAACAAATACATCGCGGCGGCAGGCTTAGTGCAGCTTACACCTGGAATTGCCGTGAGCAACTCGTAAGCAATGTCACGCTGTTTGCATAAACGGCCTTCTGGCGCCACCAAATCATCAATACTTTGATAACCACCAAGTGCGGTTTGAATAGCCAACTGCCCGGGCACATTGGCACATAAACGCATAGAAGCCAGCATATTCAGGCCTTCAATATAATCACTTGCGTGTTTCTTCTCGCCACTTAACACCATCCAACCTGCGCGATAACCGCAAGTACGGTAGTTTTTTGATAGGCCATTAAACGTCACGAACAGCACATCGTCCGCAAGCGAAGCCATTGAGATATGTGTATTACCGTCATATAAAACTTTATCGTAGATTTCATCGGCAAAAATCACTAAATCATGATGACGGGCAATCGCAATAATGCCTTCTAAAATTTCACGCGGGTATAATGCACCTGTAGGGTTATTAGGGTTAATCACCACAATGCCACGTGTATTGGCGGTAATTTTAGCTTCGATATCTTTTAAATCTGGCATCCAACCAGTGGCTTCATCGCATAGATAATGCCTCGCGGTGCCACCAGCCAAGGTTACCGCTGCAGTCCAAAGCGGGTAGTCTGGCATAGGCACCAACACTTGGTCGCCATTATTCAGTAAGCCTTGCATTGCCATTACGATCAACTCAGAAACACCATTGCCAATAATAATGTCATCTACCGTTACACCGTTAATATGCTTAGATTGCGTGTAATGCATAATGGCTTTTCGTGGCTCAAACAGACCTTTACTGTCGGTATAACCACCCGCTTTGCCCATATTGCGAATCACGTCTTGCTGGATTTCTTCAGGCACTTCAAAGCCAAAAGCGGCAGGATTGCCGATATTAAGCTTAATGATGCGATGCCCTTCTTCTTCCATCTGGCGTGCGCGTTGCAATACTGGGCCACGAATATCGTAGCAAACATTAGCAAGCTTATTTGATTTTTGTAATGGTTTCATATTTGTGCAGGCTTATGACTTACTCAATGGCATTAGCTAGTCTAAACGCTTGATTTAGGCTTAGCTTTAGGTGGCTTGAGCTGTCTTTATAAAGTATGCTATCTTACATTGCTAGCCCCTTTGCGGCAATGAAACAGTAGGGATTTACAGTAGCGCCAGCTAAATTTCCAACACATTGACCACTTGAACACCATGAAACTACATCTTACTCACGGCGAAGGCCTCAATCTAATTACTGGCTACACTGATGATTCAGTGGCGATTAATCATAGGCACTATTCAGAAAATTTAATTGTATTACCAGAAACGCTAATCACCGACTGGTTGTCGGCTACTAAGCAAAAGTTAAGCATGGATGATTTAGTGGAAAGTGATTTTGAAAGAATACTAGCCTTGAAGCCAGAAGTTGTGTTGCTTGGCACAGGCAAAACGCATCGATTTTTACACCCAAAAACCAGTGCATTACTCATCAAACAAGGCATTTCTTTGGAATGTATGTCCACATCAGCAGCATGCAGAACATATAACATATTGATGAGCGAAGGCAGGAAAGTTGCTGCAGCGCTACTGCTTAATTAAATGTAGTTAAGCCGCAACGCTAAACAACAATGCCAAATATATTAAAGATTTTTTCTAGAAAAAGTAAGGGAGGCGTTAGTGCCACCGAAACCAAAGCTGTTCGATAAGGCGGTTTCAATGCTCACGTTATCAATACGTTTTTGTACTATATTCAAACCTTCTGCTGCAGGGTCTAAAGTCTCAATATTTGCAGAAGCTGCAATAAAGTTATTTTGCATCATCAGCAAAGTGTAAATCGCTTCATTTACGCCTGCCGCACCTAATGCATGACCTGATAATGATTTGGTAGAGGCGATTGCTGGATTTTGTTTTAGGCCATTTTCGCCAAAAACCTCACGGATCGCTTCCAGCTCTTTGGTATCACCTACTGGCGTACTTGTGCCATGCGTGTTGATGTAATCTACATAACCTCCAACACCTTCGAGTGCAAGCTTCATACATCGTACAGCGCCCTCACCGCTTGGCGCAACCATATCATAACCATCGGACGTTGCTCCATACCCAACGACTTCAGCATAGATTTTTGCACCGCGTGCTTTGGCATGCTCATACTCCTCTAACACCACAATGCCACCACCACCAGAGATCACAAAACCATCGCGGTTTGCATCATAAGTGCGTGAGGCTTTTTCAGGAGTTTCGTTGTATTTGCTGCTTAAAGCGCCCATTGCATCAAACAAGAACGACATGGTCCAATGCTCTTCTTCAGCCCCACCAGCAAATATAACATCTTGCTTGCCTAGCTGAATCTGCTCAACCCCCGCGCCTATGCAGTGTGCGCTAGTAGAACAAGCTGAACTAATACCATAATTAATACCTTTGATTTTTGCACCTGTCGCTAAACAAGCCGCCACACCGCTAGACATGGTTTTTGTAACCATATAAGGCCCTACGCGGCGGATGCCTTTTTCTGCAAGAGTATTCGTTGCTTCCAACATGCTTTCAGTAGAAGTGCCGCCTGCGCCTACAATCAAACCCGTGCGTACATTCGACACCAAGCTTTCAGGCAAGCTAGCATCTGCAATTGCTTCTTGCATGGCAAGCCAAGCGTAAGCATGTCCTTTAGCCATAAAACGCAATAATTTGCGATCAATAAGCGCTTCAACTTCAAGATTTTTAATAGAACCTGCCACATGCGAGCGCAAACCACGCGCTGCGTATTCAGGCTGAAAAGTAATGCCAGAACGGCCATTCTGTAAACTATCTAAAACTTCTGCTTGATTGTTTCCTAAGCTGGAAACTATACCCATACCAGTGACAACAACACGACGCATTATCGTACACTCCTATAAAAAATTAAAATAATATCAAACTCAATTAAATGTAAATTAAACAAAATAAAATGGTTTAAAAATTATCGGTACGTGTAAACAATCCCACACGCAAATCTTGCGCAACATAAATCACACGACCATCAACTTCCATTCGCGCATCAGCAATACCCATGACTAATTTTCTCATAATCACACGTTTTAAATCAATGGTGTAAGTCAATTTTTGGTGAGTAGGTAATACTTGTCCAGTAAACTTAACATCACCAGCGCCTAATGCACGTCCACGACCAGGGCCACCCATCCAACCTAAAAAGAAACCGACTAATTGCCACATTGCATCCAAACCTAAACAGCCTGGCATCACTGGATCGCCCGGAAAGTGACATCCAAAAAACCACAAATCTGGTGTAATGTCTAATTCAGCGACAATTTGACCCGCACCATGCGCGCCACCGTCTTGTGTAATAGAAACAATGCGATCAAACATTAGCATTGGTGGTAATGGCAACTGCGCATTACCGGCACCGAACATCTCGCCACGACCGCATTTAAGTAATTCTTCTTTGGTAAAGCTATTTTGTTTTTGCATGATTTTATTTTAATGACACTATTTAAAATGAATTGATGTTGAATTGAACTTATGACATTTTCGCTGTAAATCCACTTTAGTGAAAGCATTATTAACTTTTACAGTATTTTTATTTAAAGTTTAGGTAAAATTTATGGATGAAAATGGATTATTTTTCACTTTAACATCAATAAATTTACCTTAAGGTGTATACAGATCTGTTTACCCCTAATCAAAAAACGTTTACTATGTATTTAAATTATTTTTAACAATTTATAAAAGAGTCGGGGAAATTCAATGAGCGATCGTCAGCTGGCCGATTGGCGCAATCATGCGCTTAACTTAGAATCAGAAGTCAACAAAGTTGTTGTAGGTCAACAAACACCAATACGCTTGATTACCACTTCAATTTTCGCACGCGGACACGTACTACTTGAAGGTGATGTGGGCGTAGGCAAAACAACGCTGCTACGCGCTTTTACCCGTGGCATTGGTGGTGGTTATCAGCGTATTGAAGGTACGATTGATTTAATGCCAAATGATTTGGTATATCACACCTACTTGGGTGAAGATGGCAAACCGCACGTCAGTGCTGGTCCGTTATTAATGTCGGGGGAGAATTTATCAGTATTTTTCTTTAATGAAATCAACCGTGCGCGCCCTCAAGTCCACTCTTTACTATTGCGTGTGATGGCTGAACGTAGCTTATCTGCTTTTAACTCAGAGCATTATTTTCCGCATATGATTGTGTTTGCGGATAGAAACCAAGTGGAAAAAGAAGAGACTTTCGAAATCCCATCAGCAGCGCGCGACCGTTTTATGATGGAAATTCCAATAGTGGTGCCTAAAGATGATGGCATTATGGAAGCACTCGTATTTGACACTAAGTTCCATAACGTAGATGCCCTAGTAAATACTGTTAAAGCAGATGTATTGCAGTTTGACCAGCTGAACGCATTCTCCAGCGTTATTCAAGACCACGTTGAAGCCAGTGATACACTGAAAAAATATGCGCTAAATCTGTGGAAAGCAACCAAAGCACCTCTGGATTACGGCGTAAAAGTTTCAGGTGTCGATATGAACCGTTTAGTATTATCAGGTGCCAGCCCTCGCGGCATGAGTATGATGCTACGTGCTGCGCGTGTTAATGCCTGGTTAAATGAGCGCACTGCAGTTTTGCCCGAAGATATTCATGCGGTATTTCACTCGACTATTGCGCATCGCTTGGTATTTAGCCCAGTGTATGAAATGCGTCGCACTGAAATTGCTCGAGAAATGCTGGTAGGCATTGTTAATGCGGTTGCTGCGCCTTAATTTTTAACAAAAATTATCAAACCAAACATTATCAAACCAAATATTATCAAACCAAGATTACAAGCCATGATTACAAACCATGATTACAAACCATGATTGAAGACATCAAATCATTTAGTTACCACGTAGGCTGGCGTTCTCGTGGGCGTCATCCTGGCAGGCATGCGAGCACACAACGCGGTATGGGTATGGAGTTTCGTGGTCACACCACCCTGCTTTCTTACCCTGATCCTCGCCGCATTGATATTCGCCAAACGATACGCGACCCACTTGAGCAAGTGTATGTTCGACTTTTTAATCAGAAAAGCGCCACGCCCGTTTACGTGATTTGCGATTTATCTGGCAGCATGAATTTTGGCGCAAAAAAACGAAAGATTAAGCTAGCAGCAGAAATCGCCGAATCAATCGCGCAATCCGCTAGGCAACACCATGATCCATTTGGTTTTATTGGGTTTGATGAAGTAGTCCGCGAAGACTGGATTAGCACTTCTTCATTTAAATCATATCGCGCCATTGCAATGGCAGAAGCTTTAAAAGACTTTCATCCTGCGCCTGTCAATTGCAACGGCATTACTGAAGTTTATCGTTATTTGCCGCGCGAACGTTCCTTGGTGTTTTTGATTTCAGACTTTCACATTCCAAACACTTTACTCGAAGAATCCTTATCTAACTTACTGCGCCACCATATCGTACCAATTGTATTATGGGATTCTGCGGAATATAAAGATCTGCCTGATTTTGGCTTAACCAATGTTTCTGATGCTGAAACTGGTGAGCAACGCACTTTGTTTTTACGTAAAGAATTGCGAGAGAAAATTATTGCTTCATTTGAAAAGCGGCGCAATGAAATTTATGAGCTATTCATGCGTTTTGATATGCCGCCATTTTATGTTGAGGGTGAATTTGATGCCGATTTACTTACAGAATATTTCCACCAATTTGTTGCCGCCTAACAATATAAACCAAACTCTATGAACAACACATTATGAAAACGACTATTCGTATTTTTTATTGGCTACTCGCCTTAACTCTAGCCCCACAAATAGCGTTTGCTATCGACAGTCAAAATCTGCCAGACGCTCCGTCGGGCATCGTAACCATTAAAACCATAGATCCAGTAAGGCTGGTGGGCTACACGGTAGGTGACATTATTGAGCGTGAGGTCATCTTAACCATTAAACAGCCGTACAAACTCATTGAAACGTCGCTGCCGATTGCAGGTTACGAAAAACGCTATAAAGGGCAGGTAATTGGAATTGAGCTAAAAAGTGTTAGCCATACAAAAAAGGAGCATAGCGGCAACGCAACTTTTGACATTAAATTGGCTTACCAAATATTTACCAATAATATTGTGGCTAAAAATGCAGCATTAGGGCCAGAATATCTAAACTTAATTAACACTAAAAATAGTAAAGATCTTGTTAAGTTCCGCATACCCAGTTTGGATATTGCAATTTCTCCAATTGCCATATTTGGCCAAGTAAAAATTGAAAATAATATGAGCCCATTACGCGGCCCACTTTTACTTAGTAGTATTAAAGAAAATCAATGGTTAAAACTCTCCAATGGCATCCTTGCCATTAGCCTGCTTGGCTTGCTTTATATATTAGGTCAACGCGCTTGGCTACCACGCATGGGCGGCACTTTTGCCAAAACTCATCGTGCAATACGTAAGCTACCATCTACGCCAGAAGGCTTAAAGCAAGCCGTTTCTAAAGTCCATGAGTCTTTGAATACAAGTGCTGAAATGAGCGTATTCAGCAACAATGTAGCGATATTTTTAGCTAAAAAACCCAATTTTTCACCGATGACTGGTGAGATAGACCAGTTTTTCAGCTTATCACGCCAAGTGTATTTTGAGCCTAATGCGGCGCATAACTTAGGTGCAAATCCACTACGTTGGTTGCAAGACTTTACCCGTCGCTGTCGTGATTGTGAGCGTGGTTTATTACCTGAAACCCTCACTCAAAAATCAGGAAGATAAGTAATGGTCTTTTCACATCCATGGCTACTCTGGCTGCTACCGCTGGCAATTTTGCCATTATTGCTGCAACGCACCCACGCAAAGCATTATTCATGGGTAGATATGTTGCCAGCAGACTCTTTATCTGACTTGATTAGTTTATTGTTAAAAGTGTTTGCGGTACTCACCTTGGTATTTATTATTACTGGTTTAGCAGCTCCACATACCAAAGAACAAAAAATCGAGCGTATCGGTGTAGGTGCGCAAATCGCCTTGGTGTTAGACCGAAGCGCAAGTATGGATGATCCATTTTCTGGCGGCAGTAGTGGTGCGGGTAATTCAACCGTGGGTGAAACCAAATCGGTTGCCGCAGCAAGGCTAATTACTGACTTTGTAAAGTCTCGCCAGCAAGATATGTTTGGCATGATTACTTTTAGCAACTCAGCAATGTATGTTTTGCCACTCAGTGAAAATAAAAAGGCGATTATTGCCGCAGTGCAGGCCACTGGTGGCAATGCGCTATTTCAAACCAATATTGGTAGCGGTCTAACTAGCGGTGCGGGCTTGTTCGATAAAATTCCAGATTCAGGCTCTCGCGCTTTAATTCTACTATCGGACGGCGCAGGTAGAATGGATGCTAATACACAACAGAAAATCAAAGATTGGTTTGATCGCCTGCATATTAGCCTGTATTGGATTGTGTTGCGCCAACCTGGTGGCTTGAGTATTTTTGACACAAAATATGTACGGCCAGAAGATGCAGCTTTGCCTGCTGAAGTTGAGCTGAATGATTTTTTTAAAACGCTTAAATCGCCATTTAAAGCATATGAAGCAGAAGATCCAAAATCATTACAATTAGCGATGAACGACATTAATAATCGCGAAAAAAAACCCATCAAATACTTAGAGAAAATTCCTGGTCGCGATTATTCAGACTTTTGTTTTGTGATTGCAGCCCTGATGATCAGCTTGCTATTAGGTGTGAAATATTTAGAGGTTAAAACATGGCACTAAACTCATTAAACATTGAAGACACATGGCTGACTAAAATCAGGCGTTTCTTCTCAGTGAAAAAAATCACATGGCTGTTAATCATTATTGCCCTATTTTCCACAGTGAACTCTGTGTATTTATATACGCGGATTAAACAAATCAATGCGTTCAATGCTGCGGTTAACGCTGGCTTGCCACCTAAAACAGATTTGCAAAGCTTTGAAGCCAAATTTTCAACTGCGTTTTGGCTAGCCAAAAACGAGCGCTACAAAGAAGCAACCTTGCTGTTTAACAAAGCACTCAACACAGCAAACACCACTCAAAAAGCAGCCATTCAGTATAACTTAGGTAACATTTTTTTCAGGCGTGGCTTAGTGATTAACGGCGCAAATATCACGGTGCGCGATGAAGCGGAGTACTTATTCCGCCAAGCTAAAACTGCGTATCAACAATCTTTAAGATTAGATAACTCATTTTGGGATGCACGTCATAATATGGATCGAATTTTGACCATGTTACCAGGTACTCCAACGCCAGGCGTGGGTGAAAGCGATACACCAGGCTTAATTATGGGCAGCATTCCAGTGGGCTTGCCATAATGCGTAAACTTTTCAACTATTTTCGCCATCGTCACGATGCTGCCTTATTGCTAGGCGCGTTACTGCTACTTATCGTCGCGCTATTTAATCCTAAGATACCAATTAAGCGTGATATTTACAGCTATATGTTTGTCACGGACATCTCACAAAGCATGAACGTGATTGATAAAACCTTGAACGGCAAACCAGCAACACGCATTGCCTTTACCCAAGATACACTACATAAATTGGTGGGGGAATTACCCTGTGGCACTAATGTCAGTATCGGCTTATTTGCTGGTGTAAGTATTGCTGCACTCTACACACCGATTGAAGTTTGTGAGAACTTTGATGCCATTAACGACACCATAGACCACTTAGACTGGCGCACAGCTTGGTCTGGCAATAGCCGTGTGCGTAACAGCATGCCAAACTTGGCGAGAACAATACGTTCATTTCCAGAACCAGCACAAGTGGTGTTTTTTACCGATGGTGAAGAAGCGCCAAAATTACATGTATTTAACACACAAGATTTAACCGCTTTTCAAGGTGGCGAAGGCTGGTTGTTTGTTGGCATCGGTGGCGATAAAGGCTCACCGATTCCTAAACTAGATGAACATAATCAGTTAATCGGCTATTGGTCTGGGGAAAGCTTTGCCATGCAACCGGGTATTGCGCAAATTAGTGAAGCGAACATAGGTGTACGCGATGATAATGTGGCTGGTGGTGAGAGTGATCGCTATATGTCTAAGTTAGAAGATGCTTACCTGACGACACTGGCTAAAGAAGTGAGTGGTTATTACGTGCGGGGCGATAGCGTGCAGGATGTTTTAAGTGCGATGAAAAAACAAAAACCAGCAAGACGAGACAAAGCGGGTTATGAAATCCGTTTTATTTTAGCGGGGCTTGCGGGCGCGTTCTTTATATTAGCTTACATGCCAAAGCATCCAGTGAAAGAGCTTACTTCACAATGGCGTACTTTTCTTAATCGCCGCAGAATGGCAAGAAGCCCAACGCAACCAAACGCGTAATTTTCGAAAATCATCAGCATTAACCGCATCGGGAAAGATAATAAGAGGCTGATGAAATAAGCCATGTACCAAACCTGCCTCTTTTATACGGCTATTTAGCACAGTTAAATATGGTGTTACTACGCTATTTGACTGTGCGATCACCTCCAGAACATCACCATTTTTAAGCACTAATTGCAGCTGATTTTTAATGCTCACTTTAAGCCCAACACACGACCAAGGCAGCAACAACAGGCTATGGCAAAGAAGCGTATAAATAGCCGAAGCCATAATCATGGCAGTTAATAGCAACTTAATCTGCCAAGAAAAAGCCAGCAGCATTACAATGCTAAACGCACCAAGACTCATCAATGTGAATAAGGCACTCGCTAGCATTGATGGCTTGAAATCAAGCTGTATTGGCTTCATATTTCAATCCTAAAGTTATTTTCAATAAGGTTAGCACGCACATGCAACAATGGCATCCATTTATTCAGAGCGCTCAGCCTAAAAACATTTCTGGCAACCATCAAAATGTAATCATCGAAAACGGCAACGTCATCAGCTTTGATACTCATGCTGCGGAACGTCAAGCACTGGAAAACGGCGCCGTGATATGTGATTTATCTCATCTTGGATTACTGCAACTACAGGGCGCTGATGCGCTTACATTTTTGCAAGGTCAAGTCACCAATGACATTAAGTTGCTAGATGGAAATAACGCCCATTACACGGGTTATTGCAACCCTAAAGGACGTTTACTGGCCTTGTTTTTAGCATTTTCGCATTTCGATCATGTGCATTTACAAATGCCAAAAGAGCTTGTTGAAAGCATTGCTAAACGCCTAAAAATGTATGTAATGCGTAGCAAGGTAGAGATTCAGGATGTCAGTGAATCTACCATAAAATTCGGCATCAATGGTGCTAATGCCGCCGAGTTATTAAAGCCAATATTTAATGAAGTGCCGCTGACTGACTATGCGTTAATCAGCACGGATAACGGGGCCTTGATAAAACTACCTAGCGCCATACCAGAATATGAAAGATATGAAATTTTTACGGATGCCGTCAACGCACCCGTTATTTGGAATGCGCTTACACAACACGCCAAACCTGTAGGTGCAGCTTGCTGGGAATGGCTGGAAATACAGGCAGGCATCCCCGATGTAACGCTTAAAACTCAAGAAGAATTTGTACCGCAAATGCTTAATTTAGATGCGCTAAATGCCATTAACTACAAAAAAGGCTGTTATACCGGGCAGGAAATTGTAGCCCGCACGCATTATTTGGGTAAAGTAAAACGCCGCACACAGCTTGCCCATATTCCAAGTGCAACAACGCCAGAAACGGGCGATGATGTAATGGATGTCAACAAACAAGTCATTGGTAAAGTTGTGCGTTGCGCGCCCTCTAATGCAGCCGGTTTTGATGTATTGGTGGAATGTAGATTAGAGAATTTAGCGCAAGATGCGATCTATTGGAATGATGTAGCGCTCATCATTAAACCGCTACCGTACACACTAGAAACCAGCGAGTAAGACAATTTTTATCTAAGTGGAAGTCTTGGATATTTTTGACGAGTTTAAAAAAAATCCTAAAAATTACTGAACTCTTTAAAAATAGATGCCCTGCGAGGCAATAGGGACGGGCTTCCCAGAGCATCTGTTTTCATGGTATTAAGCACTTTTGGTAAGCTCACACAACAAGATTAGCGATGAGTTTGCAATCGATTGACTTGCATCAAAGCATTTTAGTCACAAGGCTGGCAAAGTTTCACCTATATTGAGGAGTAACTTATGACTGCCATTAACGCCGCACAAAACACCACTGAAAGCGCTAAATTCATCATGCCTGGCGTAACCACAGAAATGTTGCGTAAGTTTGATATTTCTGGTCCGCGTTATACCTCATACCCCACTGCAGATCGTTTTGTAGAAGCCTTTACAGAGGAATCTTACAAGCAAGCTTTAGCGCAACGGCGCATTGGCGGCATGGCCTTGCCTTTATCTATTTACGTGCATATTCCATTTTGCGAATCGCTATGCTTTTTCTGCGCCTGCAACAAAATCGTCACCAAACACCATGAACGCAGCACCGAGTATCTAGGCTATCTTAGTCGCGAAATTGATTTGCATATAGCGCATTTAGGCGCTGGACAAACTATTTCTCAGCTACATTTGGGTGGCGGCTCACCTACATTCTTCTCTGATGACGAGTTATCAGAACTTATGTCCATGATAAAACGTAGCTTTGTACTGGCGCTAGGCGGTGAATATTCGATTGAAGTAGACCCACGCACCGTCAATGATCAACGTTTAGAACATTTATCCGCGTTAGGGTTTAATCGTTTAAGTTTTGGCGTACAAGATTTTGATGAAGAAGTGCAAAAAGCCGTGCATCGCATTCAGCCTGCCGAACAGGTATTTGCATTAGTTGAAACTGCACGTCGCTTAAAATTTGAATCAGTTAATGTCGATTTAATCTATGGCTTACCTAAGCAAACACCTGAGTCATTTTCTCGTACATTAACGCAGATTATTGCACTAAGACCAAACAGAATTGCGCTTTACGCTTACGCACATTTGCCAGAACGCTTCAAGCCACAACGCCGCATTAGTGAATATGAGCTACCTGCAGCACCAGCTAAAATCGCCATGCTTGCAGAGGCTTTATCTGCTTTCCTTAGTGCTGGCTATGTATATGTGGGTATGGATCACTTTGCCTTACCCGACGATGCGCTAGCTATTGCAAAACGTCAAGGCAGGCTGCATCGTAATTTTCAGGGCTACAGCACACAACCAGATTGCGATTTAATCAGCTTAGGCGTTTCAGCCATAGGCCGCGTAGGTGCAACTTACAGCCAAAACGCTAAAACGATTGAAGAGTATTATGATTACTTAAACCAAGGCCGCTTTCCAGTGGTGCGTGGCTTAGCGTTATCGCGAGATGACTTAGTGCGCCGCGCCGTCATTATGGCGCTAATGTGCCAAGGTGAACTGCAATATGAATCAATTAACTTGGCCTATTTGATTGATTTCAAAACTTACTTTGCAAACGAACTTGAAGCCCTAAAAGCACTGCAAGAAACAGGCATGGTGGTGTTAGAGGATAGCGGCATACAAGTAACAGATACAGGCTGGTTCTTTGTACGCGCCGTGGCGATGCTGTTTGATCGCTACTTGCAAACAGACCGCAATCGCGCGCGCTTCTCTAAAATAATCTAACGAATAAGGTTAGATTGTGATCGCGTAGCGAGCCACAATCTGAGCCGTTTGTTGGTGCTGACCCAGTATTAACTTCGCATCTTTAATCAATGAGAATCGTTTCATGCGCACTCTTAGTAAACTGACAATATACCTAGTACTTAGCCTTTACGCTGCTTTTGTCTTTCTAGCGACTCGCATACTGAAATATTGCACCGACTGAGAACCACAAAACACTACCAGTCAAAATATTTAAAGGATACATCTTCCTCGCAGGTAAAGTAGCCGAACAAATTGGCGGCTTCATGTTTGATACCACACCCCTTTTAGCTTTTTTCTTAACAGGGCACCTCTATTAATTAAATTTTCGTCGCTACACCACGTTGCTCATAAAAAATTATTCCTTACATATCAACCATATGCTGCGTCTTAATTTTTTAATCGCGCCTTGTTTAGCTTAGAAACTTTAATTAATAGAGGTGCCCAACAATCACTACCTTCCACTTAAACTCGACCATTTTGTAGTTTCTAGCAAGGCTGGTTCAATTCAAGGTGGGGTGACGTGAGAGTTAAAGCTGTATATTCATCAAGATGTTGGCACAATAAAAAAGAGCGGGGAACCCTTCATTGCACACATTGATGCTAAAGATGTTGTCGCAACATTGCCATTTCGACTTGCCAAGCACATGCCAATAGTCACTATAGATGGCATCAAAATTGAAGGGTTACTTGATACTGGAGTCCTCGGTGATATGACGCTTACTCCAGAAACACAAAGCACACTAGAAAACTCGGGAAAACTAAAAAACAGGGTATTCTTTTCTAAAAGGATTAAACTACAGTAGCATTGTGTTAGACACTAAAACTCCTTCTATATCAACGGGTGATAGCAATACGATGCGCCTTGGTATAACATCTTCAGTCATTATCGCGCTGTTTGGAACTACAAGAAACAAGCCTTCACATTGTTAAAATTGAAAAACAACTGAATATAAAATTATTGGGGGAAACATGCATTTTGGAAATAGATTGTTAGCACTGACATTCATTAGCTTTTTTAACATTACTCATGCCGAATACAGTGATGTTATTTATTACAATGGGACTATTGTGACCATTAATGATAAAGCACCTACCGCACAATCAGTTGCAATTGCTCATGGCAGAATTTTAGCCGTAGGTGACCGGGCATCTATTTTGGAAACAAAGGGCAAAAATACACTAATGGTAGATCTTCATGGTAATACCATGCTACCTGGCTTTATTGACGCGCACGGTCACGTTTCCTTAACTGGACTTCAGGCTGTTTCTGCCAATTTGTTACCAGCGCCTGATGGTGAGGGTAACAGCATCGCTTCTATCCAGAAAATTTTAACGCAATACGCCCATGGCCCAATCGCTAAATCCCATAAGATCATTATCGGGTTTGGCTATGACGAGGCACAATTAAAAGAGCGCCGCCCACCTACTCGACAAGAACTAGATGCTGTATCGGAAGATTTGCCAGTGATTATCGTTCATCAATCTGGTCATATAGGGGTATTAAACAGTAAGGCATTGCAACTTGCCGGACTAAGCCAAGACAGCCTAGATCCTGAAGGCGGTCATATCCGTCGTGAATCAGATGGAAAAACGCCAAATGGCGTGCTGGAAGAAACCGCTTGGTTTTTGGCTGGAATGCAGCTGGTTCAACCATCTCCAAAAGATTATGCGACTATGCTTCTCGAAGGGCAAAAACTGTATGCTAAATTTGGCTTTACCACTGGTCAAGATGGCCGTTCAGATGAAAATTCAAACAAAACCTGGATGACATTATCGCAATCGGGCAAAATGTTGATTGATCTTGTGTCATACCCTGACATCACCCTACCGTTTACCGAAAGCATGATGCAAAGTCAATGGGTTGACCAAGATTATCACGGGCATTTCCGAATTGGTGGTGTCAAACTTAGTTTAGATGGGTCGCCACAAGGTAAGACAGCATATCTGAGTAAGCCCTATTACATTCCACCATCAGGGCAATCTACTGATTATCGAGGCTATCCTGCGTTAGCAGACGAAAACGTAGACAAATATGTTGATCGAGCTTATGCAAATCATTGGCAACTCCTAGTACATGCGAATGGTGACGCTGCTTCCGATCAAATGATCAAATCTGTTGATAAAATAGTTGCCAAATATGGGCAGGCTGACCGAAGAACCGTCATGATCCACGCTCAGACTGTACGTGAGGACCAGCTTGATGACATGAAGCGGTTAGCCATTACGCCTTCATTTTTCGGAATGCATGCCTACTACTGGGGCGATTGGCATAGAGATGAAACGCTGGGCCCATTGCGTGCCGACCGTATTTCTCCTGCCGTTTCGGCTTTACGAAGAAATATGCTATTTACTGAACATCACGATGCGCCTGTGGCTTTTCCAGACGCAATCGCTATTCTGGATGCCGTTGTGAATCGTCGTACCCGCAGCAAAGACATTCTTGGTCCAGATCAGCGTTTAGCTATTGATGTCGCACTCAAATCCATCACACTATGGGCTGCATGGCAATATTTTGAAGAGTCCAGCAAGGGTTCGATTGAAGTGGGGAAACTCGCGGATTTTGTTGTTCTCTCCGACAACCCGATGACCATTGACCCAAACCAACTTCGTACCATCAAAGTGCTAGAAACAATTAAAGAAGGGCATACGATATATAAGCTCTCAACAAAACAAATAAAGTATATCCCTCCGTCAAGACAATAATGCTCCGACTTTAAAAGGGTAACCTTTCATCCACAGCTGAACAGCGCTAGTTTTGTTTCTTTTTTTAATCGATTTCAGTGTGAGATTTTTCTGTCTCACTGATTTTTCTGTCTCACTATAACGCTTACATTAACTATTGTATACTTCACACAAGACCCACTAACCGCGCCCGGCATCGCTGCCGGGTCAAAACCGCAACATACTTCACAAGCACCTGTGTTTGCGCACATTTTTCGTTACCATTCCATCTGACGCCTTAGCGCCGACGCTCAGTTGGAACGCATAGATACCGATCATTGCCGGAACAAACGATACCGTCAGTCAGGGTGCAGGCGCCACTTCACGTAATCAAAACTCCAACGGTAATTTTGACTGAATTGCTTCCCTCCACCCAACCATGCGCCCTTCACGCCACCTTCGAAAATGAGGTCGCCTCGTTGTTGATACACCGGGTCGCCTGTCAACTTATAAATCCATGCGTAGGCTGGCGCAATAAGAAGATTAAGGTCGGGAGATCCAACAACTGGCGAAGAGTTACTGTCGTAATAGAAAGAATTACTTGCCGAAATCCATGATCTAGACCATATCTCATCCAAAGCTACTTTGATTGCTGGCGGTATGCGCGGGTCATGGGTTTCTTCGTAATACTGTATAAGTGCTTCCGCTACCAAACCAGTATAGAATGGTTTTGTATAAGAAACTGTTTTTGAGACGAATTGTTGATCGATCATCCCAAGAAGAAAATCGACTGATTGCGCATATAAAGCTTCTTTTGGCTGACCCATCAATCCGGCAATACGATAAGCATGAATAAGATAAGCGGTTTCTCTTTGTAAACCGTCGTCGTCGTTAACGCCTGGAAAAATACCGCCGCCGTATTTAGAATATGCAGAATCCGTAGCGAACCGAATGGCAGCATCTTTTGACGTGGTATCCCCGGTACGCAAATAGTCCATCTGCAATCCATGGGGAAAGACGCGCCAACCACGAATACCGGAAGTGGCCAAAACATAGGGTTTAAAAACATTTTTTACATATCCAGCGCAATCATTCCATGATGCATTTCCGGTGTAGTCAGCGATTTGGTAATAAACCCTGATGCCATCGTAGAACCATACATTACCCTCATACATGCCTTGGCTGGTGATATTGGCTGCGTTGCAAAACGTTCCCCCCTTAGTCGTCATGTTGCTCTCCCAGGTGGACAAGCTTGGAATGGGAGGGATTGCGCTGATGACCTGTTTCGGAAGTGGTCCCGGCACGGGTTCAACAATCAGTTGGTAAGGAATTGCCTTCTTGACATCGGTACCTATGCCATCGTTACTTTCTACTCGAAGGGTGAGATTGTAGGTTCCCGTGGCCACAGTCGACGGCACATTAATTTTCAGCACGGTATTTTCTGGTCGATAACTTTTATTGCCGCCGCAACAGCCCGCAGTTATGGTTGGCCATGACACTGTGGTCCCGACAGGTAGTCCATCAACATCATGAGAGGCATAGCTTCCAGTGTTTGCCACTACTACCTTGGCCAATTCTTGGATATAGATGTCGTGGCCGGACACCACTCTGTTCGGACCAACGGCGCTGAAGGTGAAATCAAAACTAGCGACCGTGATCGACAGTGTTGCCGTGGCGCTGCCGCCTGCGTTGCTGGCGGTCACGGTGTAGATGGTGGCGGTGCTGGCGACGTTGGGTTTTCCGGAGATGACGCCGGTGGCGGTGTTCAGGTTCAGCCCCGCAGGCAGGGCTGGGCTGACGGCATACAAGGTAGCCGCGCCGCCACTGCTGCTCGGGTTATTGGTGACCGACACGCCCACCGTGTAGGACGGCGCACTGGGGCTGTAGCTCAGCGCCGAGGGCGGGACAACGGCGTTGGCGACCGTGATCGACAGGGTCGCCGTGGTGTAGCCGCCACCGTTGCTGGCGGTCACGATGTAGCTGGTGGCGACGCTCGCGGTGGTTGACGTTCCAGAGATAACGCCGCTGCTGCTGTTCAGACTCAGGCCCAGAGGCAGGTCGGGGCTGATGGTATATAAGGTGACCGCACCGCCACTGCTGGTGGGGTTATTGGTGACCGACACGCCCACCGTGTAGGTCGGCGCGTTAGCGCTGTAGCTCAGCGCCGTGGGCGGGACAACGACGTTGGCAACCGTGATCGACAGGGTCGCCGTGGTATCGCCAGCCGTATTGCTGGCGGTTACGGTGTAGTTGGTGGCGTCGCTGACGACGCTGGGCGTTCCGTAGATGGCGCCGCTGCTGTTCAGACTCAGGCCCGCAGGTAGGTCGGGGTTGATGGCATAGGAGGTGACCGCACCGCCACTGCTGGTAGGGGTATTGTCCGTGATCAACAAGCCCACCGTGTAGGTCGGCGCGTTAGCGCTGTAGCTCAGCGCCGAGGGCGGGACAATGTCGTTGGCGACCGTGATCAACAGGGTCGCCGTGGTGCTGCCAGCCGCGTTGCTGGCAGTCACGATGTAGCTGGTGGCGACGCTCGCGGTGGTTGGCGTTCCAGAGATAACGCCGCTGCTGCTGTTCAGACTCAGGCCCAGAGGCAGGGCGGGGTTGATGGCATAGGAGGTGACCGCGCCGCCACTGCTGGTGGGGGTATTGTTCGTGATGAACAAGGTCACCGTGTAGGACGGCGCGTTGGCGCTGTAGCTCAGTGCCGAGGGTGCGACACCACCGCCACCACCGCCTCCGCAAGC